>CAJXQP010000001.1 GCA_913058275.1 uncultured Gammaproteobacteria bacterium
CGAGATCAGCCTCGGTCTCGTGGGCTCGGAGATGTGTATAAGAGACAGAATTTATCCTGCATAATCGGGTCGTTCAGATAACTTCTGAATGCGGTATAAGAGCCAGGCGTCCCATGTACGAAAATAATTAACTGCTTCGACTTGGCAGATGCTGTGGGAGTATTGATCTCAACATAGTCGATCGAGCCTAGGGTTTTTACTAGCAGACTAGCTGCCGTGCTCGCCGTATTGTCTTGTTGGGCAAGAAGCGATAGTGGAATGGATAAAGCGAGAATTAGGCCCAGCGCTGGCCAGAACAAAACAGAATGGCGAGCGTTTGATAGATAATTCATCAACTGTAGAACCCTCCTTCTCGTATGTATGAAGATAGGGCCCATTGCAGCAGAAAGCGCTCGGATGATCAACTGGCGACAATATCGGTCTATCACGCCGTTTTGGCATGAAATCCGATGAACTTGGCGTATAATCACCCTTCTATGAAATAGCGTGTCGAAGATTGCCCTCTCAATGTCAGTCGTAATGCCCGGGGGAATAGCCGCGATACCGGAATAAGATCATGACAACAAAGAAACAAGCCAAGTTCGATTTTGAGGCAGCGCTAGAAGAACTGGAGGAGTTAGTGTCCTCCATGGAGGATGGCGAGCTTAGTCTCGAGGAGTCCTTAGTTGCATTTGAGAAGGGCATTAAGCTGACCCGCGAATGTCAGACCGCGCTCAAGAATGCAGAGCAGAAAGTACAGGTATTGCTGAATGAGAATGGCGACACCGAACAGTTAGATCTCGACGAAGTCGAAGAATAAGCCAAGCCAATGAGCACATCGAACCCCCTCCAGCTGGATGAATTTCTGCAGCAATGCCGGCAACGCGTCGATGCGCGTCTTGACGTAGCACTCGACGCCGAAATCGCCAGCTCTACACTTCTTGAGGCGATGCGCTACGCCTGTCTGGGTGGCGGCAAACGCATTCGCCCCGTTCTGGCATACGGTAGCGCGCTCGCTGTGGGAGGCGAACTAGCCGCTGCAGACAATGCAGCCGCTGCAATCGAACTCATTCATAGCTACTCTCTAGTGCACGACGATCTTCCTGCGATGGATGACGATGACCTTCGCCGCGGCAAGCCTACGTTGCACAAGGCATACGACGAAGCTACAGCGATACTGGTCGGCGATGCTCTGCAGTCCCTGGCCTTTCAAATTTTAAGCGCGGACCCTCTAACCCAAAAAAATATGCTAGGGGCACGCAATCGCCTTGCCATGGTGCAGTTGGTGAGTCAGGCAACAGGTGCCACGGGCATGGTCGGTGGCCAGAGCCTGGATTTCGAGGCGGTGGGGCTAGAACTTAACATCCAACAGCTGGAACAGATGCATAGCCTCAAGACCGGCGCCCTAATTCGCTGTGCCGTGCTACTTGGTGGGCTGAGCTGTGAGTCGACAAGCGACTCACAGATGACCGCACTGGCAGCCTATGCAGACAATATAGGGCTGGCATTTCAGGTGCAGGACGATATTCTGGATGTAGTCGGAGACACCTCGCAACTCGGCAAACCGCAAGGGTCAGACAGCGACAAAAACAAACCCACCTATGTTTCAGTCTTGGGCTTAGATGAGGCAAAGGCTCTAGCCAACTCCCTTTCGGAGAAGGCTATCGCCGCTCTGCAGGAATTTCCTGCCAGTGCAGACCCATTGCGAGAACTAGCCGCCTTTGTAGTGAGCAGATTGCACTGATCAGAGTATAATTGACAATTCGGTGACAGTTCTTTGACTTACGCCGGTTTTCACCCCCTCTAGGCTGTTAGCTGCAGACATTGCAGGCTTGTAAACTATCTAGAGGATATCTGGAGTTAATATACAGCTATGCTTAATGAAATACCCCTGTCCCGGCCCGACACGCCATTACTGGACAAGGTAGACGATCCTGACGACCTAAAACTGCTGGAGCTAGGTCAACTGGCACAGTTGGCGGAAGAACTGCGCGCGTTTCTTCTCTATTCAGTAGGTCAGACTGGCGGACATTTTGGTGCAGGACTCGGCGTTGTCGAGTTAACCATCGCGCTTCACTATGTATTCGATACACCCAACGACAAACTAGTCTGGGATGTCGGTCATCAGGCCTACCCACACAAAATTCTTACCGGTCGCAGAAACCAGATGCTGACCATGCGTCAGGCGGGCGGCCTTGCCGCGTTCCCTAATCGCAACGAGAGCGAATATGACACCTTTGGTGTCGGTCACTCCAGCACGTCAATCAGTGCGGCGCTAGGCATGATGGTCGCAGCGAAAGTGCAGGGTAAAGAGCGGCATAATATTGCAATTATTGGCGACGGCGCGATGACCGCGGGCATGGCCTTCGAGGCACTGAATCACGCTGGTCATTTGGATGGCAATATCCTCGTCATTCTTAACGATAACAATATGTCCATTTCGAACAATGTCGGTGGACTCTCCAGCTATTTCGCGCGCATGTGGGCAAGCAAGCCCTATAATTTCATTCGCACTGGCAGCAAGAAAGTACTCTCCAAGATTCCTCCCGCATTGAAGGCTGCTCACCGCGCAGAAGAATACATGAAAGGTATGGTGTCACCCGGCACCTTATTCGAAGAGATTGGTTTCAACTACATTGGCCTAATAGACGGCCACGACACCAATGGGCTTGTCGATATACTGAGCAACATAAAGACCTTACGTGGTCCACAACTGCTGCATATCGTTACGCAGAAAGGCAAGGGCTACCTCGAGTCCGAGAACGACCCATTTGGCATGCACGCGCTGAGCAAGATAGATCCGGGCCCAACTCCTGCGAGCGAGCCTTTGGAGACTGCTGAAAAAAGCGAGGTGTCAGCTCCCAAAAACACATCCTCGCCGAGCTATTCGGAAGTCTTTGGTGATTGGCTGTGCGAAGTTGCTTCCGAAGATGAACTAATAGTGGCCATAACACCTGCCATGGGCGAAGGTTCCGGCATGCGAAAGTTCGCCGCACAATTCTCTGATCGCTTTCACGATGTAGCTATCGCCGAACAGCACGCCGTAACATTTGCCGCGGGAATGGCCACCGATGGACTTAAGCCAATCGTTGCCATCTACTCAACCTTCTTGCAGCGCGGCTATGATCAGCTGATACATGATGTTGCCTTACAGAATCTGAACGTGATGTTCGCCATCGACAGGGCTGGTCTCGTTGGTGAAGACGGGCCCACCCACGCAGGTAGTTTTGATTTGAGTTATCTACGCTGCATTCCAAACATGCTAGTGATGACTCCGAGCAACGAAGACGAAACCCATAAGCTATTATCGACGGGCTATCATTTTGATGGACCATCGGCTATTCGCTACCCGCGCGGCAAGGGGCCGAGCCAGAAAATTGAGACTGGACTAAACCCAGTTGAGATCGGCAAGGCTAAGCTACGCAGGCGCGGCAGTTCGGTAGCAATCCTTGCCTTTGGCAGCATGGTGACCCCTGCTTTGGAAGTGGCTGAGAAATTGAATGCGACAGTAGTGGACATGCGCTTCGTCAAACCACTAGATGAGGAGACCATAAGTGACATGGCTGCACAACATCAATTGCTGGTGACTATCGAAGAGAATTCTTTGATGGGCGGCGCAGGCTCTGCCGTGAACGAATTCCTGCTCGCCTCTAACTACCAAATATCCGTCCTGAACCTGGGATTGCCAGATGCATTCTTAGAGCATGGAAAGGTGCCCCAAATGCTAGCCGAGGTAGGACTTGATGCCGGAAGCATCAGCACGGCCATCAAGAAGAAATTGAAAGACTGCAAGATTCAATCGAAAGCTGTCTAAGGCTCACTTCGTTCTGAGGCAGCACCCATCACCACCCCGATCAGTTATCCATCTAACCTACACAGGAGAACAGCGTGTCGACTAGCGAAGAGAGAGCACTACGCCATAAGAAGGCTATGCAGCGCAAAAAGGAACACATTGACGGCCGCATTGCGGCGGCCACAATCGATAAGGGCCTGCTGGTGGTTCTCACCGGTAACGGCAAGGGCAAGAGCACCTCTGCTTTCGGCATGCTTGCACGCAGTGTTGGACACGGACTTCGCTGCGGCGTGATTCAGTTTATAAAAGGCCAGTGGGAATGCGGAGAGCAGATGCTATTCGCCGACAATCCGTTAGTTGAATTTCAAGTAATGAACACGGGTTTCACTTGGGAGACTCAGGACCGCGACTCGGACATTGCCGCCGCCGAAAAGACGTGGGCACACGGCGCAGCAATGATGACGAATCCCGAGATTGATGTCGTAATTCTGGACGAGCTTACCTACATGCTTACCTATGGCTATCTCGATAAAGAGATGGTGTTGTCCGCACTGGAGAACAGACCCGAAGGCCAGCACGTTGTTATAACCGGACGTAGTGCCGCCAAGGAACTTATAGAACTGGCGGACACCGTGACCGAACTGGGTGAAAACAAACACGCGTTTTACGACGGCGTAAAAGTTCAGAAAGGCATCGACTACTGATGATTACCCATCCGATAACATCAACGGAATGCCGACATCATAATGCGTTAGAAACATTTGGCATGTCGTTTTCTTTTGATAGCACATCGAACAATCTTTCTACCCAGCTGCCGCTTGGCTTTTTGCGAGCATTGATGATTGTGGCTCTTAGTAGTAGTGAGACGGCTCGAAAAATTCTTCCAAGGAGATTACGGAAAAACTTTTCGCTAGCATTGACACTTGCAACTCTTGTTATTAGTCAGCCCGTGTTCTCAATTGAAGTGCGCGATGACGAGGGCTCGCTCGTGCAACTCGATGAGAGCGCTGAACGGATTATCAGCCTCGCCCCCTCACTCACCGAACTACTGTATGCCGCTGGTGCGGGCAGCAAGCTGGTGGGTGTTGTGGAATACAGCGACTATCCGGAGGCCGCTAAGGCGCTACCAATCATCGGCCGGTACGACATGTTAGACATGGAGAAAATTCTGCAGCTGCAGCCCGACTTAGTCGTTGCCTGGCAGACAGGAAATCCGCGCGCCGCTGTCAATCGACTCCGCGAGTTGGGTCTTACGGTCTACATCGCGGAGCCTAAAAGGCTAGAGTCGATCCCTAGCCATATTCGAAGACTGGCAACATTGGCTGGTACCGAAACTCTCGCGGCAAAGGTAATCGAAGAGTTCGACACCAATCTGGCGACTCTTTCGGAAAAGTATAGAACTAAGACGCCTGTTAGAACTTTCTACCAAGTATGGGATAAGCCATTGATCAGTGCCGGTGGCAACGAGCTTATCAATGACATTATCGAGTTATGTGGCGGTGTGAATATATTCGCCGACATCGAACTAGTGGCGCCGAAGGTAAGTGTGGAGTCTGTGTTGATTAGAAACCCGCAGGCGGTCGTAGCCAGCGGTATGGACATCGAACGCCCTGAATGGTTAGACGAGTGGCTCAAGTGGGAACAGCTCAGCGCCGTTAGCACCAACTCGCTATTCTTCGTGCCACCCGAACTGTTGCAGCGACATACGCCGCGCGCATTAATAGGTGCGCAGCGCATGTGTGAACAGATTGATATGACTAGAGAGAAATCAGGAAATAACTAACCGGCCTCATACTCCGCCGCATTGTGAAATAGCAGGCTCGCGCCGACTCCCGATCCTTCTTCAGAGACAGCTGCAACTGAAAGAGCAATCCGGCTGAATGATGCAAAGGGTATATGCAATGGATAGCTGCGATTGAGCGGCATACCCAGCACGGCAGGGAGTACAACACGCAGCACACCCCCGTGTGTTACGACTAATACATGACTCCCATCAGGAAGAGCGGCCAGTTCACTCCACGCCTGAAGCACTCGGTCCTTGAATGAAAGAAACGCCTCTCCATTGGGGGGATGCAACTTAGACACGTCCTTGCGAAACTCTTTGAACTGTGGACCCGCCACTTCTCTCCAGTCTTTGAGCAACATGCCATCCCAATCACCATAATCTATTTCCTGCCACTGCTTGGCTACACGCAATTCAAGTGTAGTAACGTCCGCGAGATGCTCGGCGAAAACTCGGCAGCGCTGCAGTGGTGAGGATATTAGATGGGTCCAGTTCGGCGTCGAAGGGGACAATTTCCGCTGCCTGGTCAGTGCAGTGGCTTTTTGCATTTGCAACCAACCCAATTCACTCAACGGGTGGTCGATTCTGCCTCGAAGCACGTCACCACCGACCGGCTCTCCATGACGGAGAAAATCAACAGTGATCTTTTTTTTCGAGGGAGGCACGGGCTAGGCAGGCTTGTTGTGACCTAATTTGTCGAACTTCACGGCCAAGTAACTCTCGTTATGAGGGTTAGCGCCAGTGTGTATTGGAACGGTCTCGGTGACATCGATACCCATCTCGGTAAGAGCATCTACCTTTCTGGGATTATTCGTCATGATTCGCAGACTCGAAATGTCGAAATGATCCAACATGGGCTTGCAGATTTCATACCCTCGGCTATCAGCCTCGAAGCCCAGCTGAACATTCGCCTCTACCGTATCAGCCCCGGCATCTTGCAACGCATAGGCTTTAATCTTGTTCAGCAAACCGATGCCACGCCCTTCCTGGCGCAAATAAAGGATAATGCCCCTGCCTTCGGTTGCTACTTTTTCCATCGCGTATTGCAGCTGCGGACCGCAATCACAGCGTAGACTGAACAGACAGTCGCCGGTCAAACATTCAGAGTGAACTCGGCACAGCACCGGCTGGTCTGAACTTAGATCACCGAAGGCCAAAGCCACATGTTCTTTGCCGTCAGACTGGTCTTCGAAGCCATGAATTGTGAATTCCCCCCACTGAGTGGGCAAAATTGCCGATGCTACAAATGAAACTGTCAAAAAAAATTCCTCTAATTCCGTCAAGCCTTAGCCTATTAGCACAACCAGGGCCTGCATACACAGAGCGGCCATTATACCCGCTAATACATCATCAAGCATGATTCCAAGCCCCCCAGCTAACTCTTTATCTGCCCATTTAATGGGCCAGGGCTTAAAAATATCCAGCAGGCGAAACAAGACAAAGCCCAGAAGCACCCAAAATAGGCCGCTTGGCGCCATAAACATGGTAACCCAATAGCCCACAAACTCGTCCCAGACTATGCCGCCATGATCATGAACACCCAGATCTTCTGACGTCTTACCGCAAATCCAGATGCCAAAAACGAAACTAAGCAGTATCAATCCAGCATAGATGACTGGCTGCATACTCGGCAGCACAAGATAGATAAGCACTGCAACGACGGTACCCACAGTGCCTGGAGCTTTAGGGGAAAGACCCGCCCCGAAGCCAAAGGCCAACAGGTGTATCGGGTTAGCTAATATCGCTTTGTTTGAGTTCATAGTCACTCTAGTCTACTACCATGAGTTTAAGCCGTGGCACTGAAATGTTGAAAAGCCTGAGCGTTGAGCTCGACTGGGGAGCCATCCGCGTCTAAATACTCGATTCCCTTACCCGCTTTGATGTCGCCAATACAGGTAACACTGACCCCTAAATCGTTAGCGATAGAATCCAGCTCGGCACAGTCTTTTTCGGCGACAGTGAAGCATAACTCATAGTCATCGCCGCCAAATAGGGCCGCTAGCAATCTATTCTCTGGGCTAACGCAACACAGGGCAGATTTGGAATAGGGTATCGCTTCCAATCTAATGTTGCCGGCCACTTCGCTCTGATCGAGGATATGTTGCAGATCTCCCTGCAGTCCGTCGGATATATCGATAGCGCTTGAAAATAATTTCCCGGCTGCTGAAGAAAGCCCAATCTGTGGCTGCGGTTTGAAGTAGGCGTCCTCAAAGAACTGCCTACATTCCGAACTAGGCTCGCTAACGGCGAAGGTAAATTCACTGCCCAGATGTGAGTCTAAGCCCAAAGCAAGCAGTGCTATGGCACCATCACCGAGCTCGCCGCTGACGTAAATTCTGTCGCCCACATTTGCACCACTTCTTCGAGTTGCTCGCTTTTTTTCTACTAAACCTTGTACTTGAATACTAATACTCATTGGGCCTGAGCTCGTATCGCCACCGACCAAAGGACAATTGTATTGTCTTGCTAGATGTTCGAGGCCGCCACTAAAGCTGGCTAGCCACTTTTCATCGCTATGTGGGAGGACTAATCCTAGCGTAAAGCAGTAAGGCTCCGCACCCATGGCCGCGAGATCACTTAAGTTTACCGCGAGCGCCCGATTGGCAATCAAGGAAGGATCGGCGCCTAGTGGAAAGTGTATACCGGATATCAGCACATCCATCGACATCGCCAAATGCTTGTCCGGTGGAACCTCGATGAGAGCGGCATCATCGCCGATGCCTAATTCGATTCCTTCACGCGGGAAAGATAGATTGGGTGTCACGAGAAAGCGACGAATGATTTCAAATTCTGAATGGCTGCTTGGCTTTTGCATGACGTCCAGTACCGGCGCTTAATCTACAACCGCCATGAATGAGAAGACGATCGCTTCTAAATGAAATACTAGCTACTTCTTAGCTGCCAATTCCACGGGGCGAAGAGTCTTAGCTAATTTATCCAATACACCATTGATGTATTTATGCCCGTCAGTCGCGCCAAAGGTTTTAGCCAACTCAACACACTCATTGATAACCACACGATAAGGAATATCTATGCGATTCGCCAATTCGAATGTACCAAGATACAACAGTGCTCTTTCTACCGGGTCCAATGATTTCAACTCACGGTCCAACAAGGGAGCAATGCGTTTATCTAGGGCTTCCTGCTGCTTGGGAATCTCCAGAAAGACTTCCGAGAAATATTCCCAATCAATCTTGCCGCCGTTCTGCTCATGAAATTGTGCTTCGATCTCCAGAGGCTCGGATTTGCTGATATGCCACTGATAGAGGGCCTGCACGATTAGTGTGCGGGCCTTTCGCCGCTGCGCTAGTGGAATCTTAACCTTAGTTTGCGGCTTCTTCTTTTTGGGGGCCGAAGGTTTCGCTTTCGATTCGGCCTTAGTGGGCGCCACTTATTTCTCCAGCTGCCTTAGAAGACTAACCATCTCTACTGCAGTAATTGCAGCCTCAGCGCCTTTGTTGCCCGCTTTCGTACCGGCACGTTCTATCGCCTGCTCAATACTGTCAACTGTAAGCACCCCAAATGCTACCGGCTTGCCGCTGTCGAGACTAACCTGACTCAAACCTTTCACACATTCACCAGCCACGTATTCGAAGTGCGGAGTACCGCCACGAATTACCGCACCCAGAGCGATCACGGCATCGCAATCTTCGCCGCTTGCTATTTTCTTCACGGCCAATGGTAATTCGAAAGCACCCGGCACCTTAACAATGCTGATGTCTTTGTCCATGACACCGTGCTTGCGCAGCACATCTATAGCGCCTTCGAGCAGATGATCCACGATGAAGCTATTGAATCGCGCCACAGCAATAACGTATCTCGCTACCGCGTTGTTGTAATTACCTTCTATTGTCTTTATACCCATTGTCTTTTCCTACACTCTTTTTCTATGACTCATTCCGGCGTGAAACTTTCTCGCCGCGTCTATTTCTCGAATTCAACGAACTCAACTACTTCTAGATCAAATCCTGAGATCGCATTAAATTTCGCTGGGAAGCTCAACAAACGCATCTTGCTGACGCCCAGATCCCTAAGTATCTGCGAGCCAGTCCCGATGGTGAGATCGCTACCGCTGCGATTAGTCGAAGCGCGCTCAGACCCATCGTTCAAAACATTTGCAATATTCTGCCCAAGATCTTGACCATAATCTTCGCCGGATAATAACACAGCCACACCCCTACCCTCTTCGGCGATTTTCTTCAAGGCATCGCTGAAAGACCAGCTGGTGCGGCTAGAATTGTGCACATCACAGATGTCGCGCAGCGTATTTGGTATATGGACTCGTACCAACTGAGGATCATCAGAGTCGATTGTTCCCATAGTAAAGGCTAGATGCAGGCTGCCACTAATAGAGTCCTTGTAAGAGTGCACGTCGAATTCGCCGTACTTCGTCTCCATCTTGTTGCTGGAAACCTTGGTAACAGTATGTTCGTTCGCAATTCGATAATGGATAAGGTCGACGATAGTGCCAATCTTGATGCCATGTTTCTCTGCGAATTTCTCAAGATCTGGACGCCTCGCCATCGAGCCGTCTTCATTCATGATTTCAACGATTGCGGCGGCCGGTGAATACCCAGCCAGCCTGGTAAGGTCGCATCCAGCTTCAGTATGACCTGCTCTGCGCAGTACGCCGCCAGGCTGCGCCATAATTGGGAATATATGTCCTGGTTGCACAATATCTGCAGCGACACTGTCGCGTCCAACGGCTGCTTGAATAGTGCGGGCTCTATCGCCTGCAGAAATTCCCGTGGTTACTCCGGTAGCCGCCTCGATAGAGACAGTGAAGTTTGTGTTATAGGGAGTATTGTTCTCATTCACCATTAGAGGCAGCTTCAGATGCTCGCAGCGCTCATGAGTGAGAGTAAGGCAGATTAAGCCGCGCGCATTGGTCGCCATGAAGTTAATGTCTTCAGTACGCACTCGCTCGGCAGCAATAATGAGATCACCTTCGTTCTCTCTATCTTCATCGTCCATCAATATCACCATCTTTCCCTGGCGAATATCGTCGATGATCTCTTCTATAGAATTCAACTTCATAATTTCTTCAAACTCATTTTAAATTGTGTAAAAAAAACAATCTTTGCCTTGCGCCTGTTTTAGCCAAAGCCATGTTCTGCCAAAAATTCTTTACTCACACCTTCTTCACTGGCATCAGACCCCTGCAACAGTCTCTCGAGATAACGAGCGATAAGATCAACTTCCAGATTCACGCTCTGACCCACTTTGTAGTCGCCAATTATCGTTTCTGTCTGAGTGTGAGGAATAACGTTGACGGTGAATTTTTGACCACTTACTTCATTCACAGTCAGACTAGTGCCATCGATACAGATAGAACCCTTGCCGGCGATATACTTCGCTATTTCTTTTGGAGCTTCATAGACTAAACGCCTGCTTGCACCGTCTGCGGACGATTCAATTAAACTGCCCACACCATCCACATGACCGCTAACTATGTGGCCGCCGAGACGGCCACTAGCTAGCATGGCCTTCTCTAAATTTACGGGCGTGCCGTCCTTGAATTCCCCGAGAGCAGTACAGCGCATGGATTCGTTAGAAACATCAGCACCGAAGAAGTTTTCCTGTAACTCGACAACTGTTAGACAGCAGCCATTCACGGCGATACTGTCACCGAGAACAACATCGCTTAGATCGAGTTTCCCACTATCTACGGTGAGACGCCAGTCAGTACCTAACTGTTGTAATTTGGCTACTGAGCCAATCGCCTCAATAATTCCGGTAAACATTATATTCTTCACTTATACGAATTAGTTTTCTGGGGGCTTAAATTCAGACCGGCTTCAGTACGACGCGAATATCGCAATCTATCTGCTGCAGATCGGTAATCTCAAAATTCAAGCTATCCGACATTGACTCTATGCCCGCTATATTAAGCAAAGAGCGGGCATCGCTACCAAGTAGTTTTGGCGCAATATAGACGATTAATTCATCTACCAAGCCCGCCTTTATAAACGCTGTACTTAGCGTGGCGCCCGCCTCTACCAGCACTTCGGTACAGGCAAAATCGGAGGCCAGCGATTCTAGCACACTATGCAGACTTACTCTCTTGCCACTCGCCGCTGCTTGTACGTATTCCACATTCGATGCAAGGTTTTTAGCTGTGCCAGGCGTGTCGATGGAGAATACCTTTACCTCACCCGGCAATGAGAGGATTTTGGCTTCAGTGGGAGTACGCAGATGACTGTCGAGAATTACTCGTAGAGGTTGTTTTGAAAGAGCTTTCTCGTTACGAGCGAGGTCCTCTTGAGCAAGATTTAGATCACCGATGCGGACATTCAGAGAGGGGTCGTCGGCTAATACGGTTTCTATTCCTGTAATCACCGCACTACTTTCTGCCCGCAGCCTCTGCACATCACTTCGTGATTGCTGCCCGCTTATCCACTTGCTCTCGCCATTCGCCAGAGCGGTTCGGCCATCCAAACTCATAGCTAGCTTACAGCGAACATAAGGAATGCCCTGCTCTCGTCTCTTGAAATAACCGGGAGTTACTGCGCGCGCCAAGGAATCGAAATCGGTTAGTTGGGTTACGGGGATCCCAGCAGCAATTAGTTTCTCAACGCCTTTACCGGCAACCTCCACATTTGGGTCGATACAGGCGATTACAACTTGCGAGACTCCTGCCTTGATCAACGCGTCGCTACAAGGGCCCGTGCGACCTGTATGGGAGCAGGGCTCTAAACTAACGAAGGCGATCGAAGATTTTGCCCTATCACCTGCCTGCTCCAATGCCATCACTTCGGCATGGGCTTCACCTAGAGCCACGTGCCAACCTTCGCCTACGATCTCTTGATTAATAACAAGAACGCAACCAACTCTAGGGTTCGGCGACGTATTGATGGCATTGCCGGCCAGATCTATTGCTCTGCGCATATAGACTGGCCAGTCAAGAATTTCTGGTTGTAGTTTATCGTTGCTGATTTTTTTCATGGTTTTCATGAACGAGGCTTTGTTTTACAGAAACCGGGTTTTTCGAGAAAGCGGCTTTGAGGCAGCCGCCAATACCGAGACTGGAAAAATGCTCTGAACTTACTTGGAGTTGTCTTCGGAGAGGCGGTCAATTTCCGCTCGAAATTCATCAAGGTCTTTGAAGCTTCGGTAGACCGAGGCAAATCTAACGAAGGCCACTTCATCTAGAACGCGAAGCTCTTTCATCACCTGCTCGCCGACCGCTCTAGATTGTATCTCTCGTTCTCCGCTAGAGCGTAGACTTGCCTTAATGCGCGTAATCGCCTCTTCCACCTTCTCGATACTTACTGGACGCTTCTCCAACGCCTTGGTTAGGCCTGCCATCAACTTGTCTTCGTTGAACGGTTCTCGTATGCCATCCGTCTTGATGATTCTCGGCATCACTAATTCGGCAGATTCGTAGGTGGTAAATCTCTCTTCGCAGGTGATGCACTCGCGTCTACGGCGGACGTTATTGCCCTCGGCCACTAACCGAGAATCTATTACTTTGGTATCAATCGCGCCACAAAAAGGACAATGCATAAAAACTACTCATTCAACTAATATTCTAATAATGTAGTAAGGGACTATTTCGATCGACTCGTCTAAGGAGTCAGCTATCACTCACTACGTTTACTGATACACAGGAAAGCGTGCGCAGAGCTCAATTACCTTCTGCTTTACTTCGGCTATCACCGCTTCATTTTCGATATCATCGAGAATATCACACATCCAAGCAGTTAGATCGGCAACCTCAGCCTCACCGAACCCTCGCGTGGTGATTGCAGGCGAGCCTAGGCGCAGGCCGCTTGTTACGAATGGCGACCTCGGGTCGTTTGGAACGGCGTTCTTGTTGACCGTAATATTCGCTCGTCCCAAAGCCGCATCGGCATCTTTACCAGTAACATCTTGTTTGATTAAGCTGAGAAGAAATAGATGGTCGTCCGTACCGCCGGACACAATATCGAAGCCTCTATCGATAAATCCCTTCGCCATAGTTCTTGCGTTAGCGACTACCTGCGCCTGATACGTCTTGAAGTCTTCACTCATTGCCTCTTTGAAGCACACCGCCTTCGCTGCAATAACATGCATCAATGGCCCGCCCTGACTCTCTGGGAAGACCGCAAAGTTAAACTTCTTCTCCAGATCAGGATTCGCTTTAGCGAGAATGATTCCACCGCGTGGCCCGCGCAGGGTCTTATGGGTAGTAGACGTAGTGACATCGGCGATGTTTACCGGGCTTGGATAGACGCCGGCAGCGATCAATCCCGCCACGTGAGCCATGTCGACCATTAAATAGGCGCCAATGCTGTCCGCAATATCGCGGAATTTCTGCCAGTCGACGACACGAGAGTAAGCGGAGAAACCCGCCACAATCATCTTCGGCTTATGTTCCTGAGCCAGTGCATTTACCTGCTCGTAGTCGATCTCGCCGGTTTCGCTATGCAGGCCATATTGCACAGCATTGTAGATTCTTCCCGAGAAGCTCACGCTGGCACCATGAGTAAGGTGGCCACCATCTGCCAAGCTCATGCCCAATACAGTTTCGCCAGGCTTCAGCAGCGCCATGTACACAGCTGCATTTGCCTGCGAGCCTGAGTGTGGTTGTACGTTTGCATAATCTGCCCCGAACAATTCCTTCGCTCTATGAATAGCCAAGTTCTCAATAATATCAACGTGCTCACAACCACCGTAGTAACGCTTGCCGGGGTAACCCTCGGCATACTTATTGGTAAGCACTGAACCCTGCGCCTCCATAACCAGCGGGCTCGTGTGATTCTCGGACGCAATTAGCTCGATGTGTTGCTCTTGGCGAGTTCTCTCTTTTTCAATGGCCGCGCTAATTTCTGGGTCAAATTCTGAAAGACTAGTGTCGCTCTTAAACATCTGCTACTCCGAAGGGTTACTGATAATAAGGGTTATGCTTAAATGTGGATTCTTGCCCCGGTTTGCGCCAGATTCGCTTTCGCGGTTTTGCTCACAGATCAGGATTTTTGAAGGCGCTATTCTACATGATGAGCTTTCTTTGAGCATTAATATTCTTAGTATTCTGACTGTATTGAGGTACGTGAATGGGCAGAACAGTGCACTATTGTTGTGCCATAATAACGACTGATCAGGGCAAGCAGTGTTGCAGCCTCGCCAGCAGTAAAATTGAGTCCGCAGACGATATCCGCGTCAGCCTCAATCCGCTGCATTGAAGGCATAATTTACAGAAACGTTAAATTTACGACCGTTATTCTTAGGAAACAGCTCAATGGCACAATTTGTTTACACCATGCATCAGGTCAGCAAGATCGTCCCGCCGAAACGACAAATTCTAAAAGACATCTCATTGTCTTTTTTCCCTGGGGCAAAGATTGGCGTATTGGGCCTGAATGGCTCCGGCAAATCGACGCTGCTGCGAATCATGGCCGGTGTAGACAAGGAATTTAACGGAGAGGCACGCGCGCAGTCTGATATCAATATCGGCTACCTACCGCAGGAGCCGCAACTGGATGAGGATCTGGATGTGCGCGGCAACGTGCAGCAAGGCGTACAGGAGATCATCGGACTCGTAGAGGCGTTCAACGCAATAAGCGATAAATTCGCTGAGCCCATGAGCGATGATGAGATGACCGAACTTCTGGAGCAACAAGGCGAGTTACAGACCAAGATCGATACCTGCGATGGCTGGGAGATTGAGCGGGTCTTAGAGCGAGCCGCAGATGCTCTGCGCCTGCCGCCATGGGACGCCGAAGTAGGAAAATTGTCCGGAGGAGAGCGACGCCGTGTAGCCCTGTGCAGGCTGCTACTCAGCAAGCCAGACATGTTGCTGCTCGATGAGCCCACCAACCATCTAGATGCTGAAAGTGTCGGCTGGCTAGAACGCTTCCTGCAGGACTATCCAGGTACAGTGGTTGCGATCACTCACGATCGCTATTTTCTCGATAATGCCGCAGGTTGGATTCTCGAATTGGACCGCGGCCATGGCATCCCCTACGAAGGCAACTACACTAACTGGCTTGAAACGAAAGAGCAGCGACTGGAGTCCGAAGCTAAGAAAGAAGCCGCCCACGAACGCACTATAAAATCTGAACTGGAATGGGTGCGAGCGAACCCTAAGGGAAGACAGTCTAAGAGCAAGGCCCGTATCGCGCGCTTCGAGGAACTGAATTCACAAGATTTCCAAAAACGTAATGAGACGTCTGAATTGTATATCCCTCCTGGCAATCGATTGGGGGATAAAGTCATCGAGGTGAAAGACCTCTGTAAGGGCTTCGCTGACAAGAGCCTGATCGAGAATCTGAGCTTCTCGGTACCCAAGGGAAGCATCATCGGTATCATCGGTGGTAATGGCGCTGGTAAGACAACATTCTTGCGTATGCTCGTTGGAACAGAACAACCCGATAGCGGTTCGATAGAATTAGGAGAGACTGTCGATCTTGCCTATGTCGATCAAAGCCGCGACGAACTCGTTGGAGAGAACACCGTCTGGCAGGAAATTTCTGATGGACAAGAGCAATTGCAAATAGGCAGGTATGAGGTCTCCTCCAGAGCCTACGCTAGCCGCTTCAACTTCAAGGGCGGCGATCAGCAGAAATTTGTAAAAGACTTATCAGGCGGTGAACGCAACCGCTTGCATATGGCTAAGTTGCTCAAGCGCGGCGGCAATGTTCTTCTGTTGGACGAACCCACTAACGATCTGGATGTTGAGACTCTGCGCGCCCTCGAAGAAGGCCTGCTCGCCTATCCAGGTTGCGTCATTGTGGTCTCGCACGATCGCTGGTTTCTTGACCGTATCTGCACTCACATTCTCGCGTTCGAGGGTGAAAGCGAAGTCACATGGCACGAGGGTAACTACACGGACTATGAGGCGGAACGCAGAAAACGCACCGGCGACTCCAACGAACCGACACGTGTTAAGTACAAGAAGTTAAACGGCTAGCTTGGGGAAGGGCTTAGTCGCAAGAACTAAAGCCCCAGTTCGTCTCGCATTTTCGCAAAACGTGCCTTCGCGTCATCCTTGCGCAGTGGGCGCGGGATCTTGTCGGGAAGAGGCGTAGCTACAACCGTTTCTAGCTGCTCACCACTTATCACGCGCCGGCACAGAAGCTGGTAGTGATAGTCGAACAAAGGAAAGGAGGCCGATTCAGACTCGGAAGCCAGAACAAACCAGCCCGCGCCCTGCCCAGCTAGATACACCGCCTCGTGACTCCATGGATAATCGCGCTTAGGAGATGGCGCTCCACAGGCTTCAATATAGGCCTGTCGCGGCGACGGCAATCCAAATAAATCTAATCCCTGCTCACAGGCTTTCACCAAGGCTGCTATCGACGGCAGATAATCCTGTGTTCGAATTACCTGCTTTGCCGCATGCACGATCTGTAATGGAGAGTACTGCTCGAGAGTACCAAGCCAATACTTTTTGGCAATGATTTGGCTTTCCACATCGTTGAAGGCTTTGTGGAATTGATTGTGATAGGCGAACTCAAATTCTGCGAAGATCTGATTTATCGCATCGACACGGTCGAGCTTGGCGTCGTCGTTAAATTCGCCAGTGGGTTCCGCAACACCTTCGCTAACAACCGCAGCGGATCTACTCCGCCCAGCTTCTGTCAGCGATTCGCTGGAATCTTTCTTTAACTCTTTGCTGGCTTGATCCAACAAGGGATTGATTTTCTGCATAGCCTACATCTGCACCTTCAGTTTGTTTCAGCTGGCGCGCCCAGTCTTGTTTGATGAATTGGAGAAATACCGTGTTCCAAGATGACTTTACCTGCTGACTGTCTTTCCAATACATAACGAACTCGGGAATCTTACTCCGAGCATACTCTTCATCGATCTCCGCCAACTGCAATATTTCGAAGCAGTCATTGCTAGGCAGCCAATTTACCTGAATTGCTTTCGGCGTATCATCGTAGCCAAATGATGCCGAAAACTTAGCCCACTGTCTGCGTATGTGCTCAAGGAACTTCGTATTCCAAGCACCATTAACCATGCCCCGCTCGCGCCAGTAGAGCACAAACTCAGGGATAGCATCTTCTATAAAGCTGCTGTTAATGTCAGAAATCTCGAGGATGCCAACCGCATCCTCGCTAGGACGCCATGTGGCGGACATCTCAGTGGCTAGCTCAAAAGCCCCCTTGCGAGTTTGTTCGTTACGCCATTCCTTTAACACGTGCTTATAGAATGCGTTTCCCCAAGAAAAACGCGCTTGAGCACGGTCACGCCAATAGCTAACGAACTCGGGGATAAGGGCATTCACAAATTCTTCTGGCACATTGTGCTGCTGGCATTTCTTGATCCAATCCAGACTCGGCTGCCAATTCGGCTCTATCAACGAGGCACTGCCGCTACTGGGAATCGAGGGTGTTGGATTCTTAGCTGCAACTCGAGACACTTCAGGCTGCATGCTAGGCGCAGACTGAATCCTCGCAAAATTGTTGTCTGCAGACTCGTTACTGGGATCGTCTATTGCATAGAAGCTAGTGCGTGACTCTGCAATTTGGTCGACAACTATGAGCCCCAAATTTTGTAAGCTGTTCTGTACTCGGCGAATGTCCACAGCGCCCCAGAAAGGAAAGGCAGTCTGAAAATCGCTGTCGCTAAGCACGGCCCATTCGAGGCTCGGGTTCGAAGCACGCCGACAGATTTCCTTACCGTGGATTAGCTCGGCCAACACTTGCAGCATGACCGCCTCCTCCAAGCCTATGGTCGCCGCTAGGGTCGGCGATATAATCAAGGGTCGTTCTGGCAGCAGTGAAGATTTCATTTAGCGTTGAATCGGTTGTTGTGCTAAGAGTTAGATACTCTTGACTAGGTGTTAAGAACTAGACGAAAAGAGATAAGTTTGTGTAGCTGCAGTAGAAGTTGATTTACTGATTCGATGCTAACACAGGATGTTTTGTGAACACACCGAACAGTGTTCACAGAATCAATTTTTGCCTTTGCAATTTCTTAGCTGTTAACCTACGCACAATGTATCAACAGCTTATTAAAGATTTTATCCAGCGCGAGCGTCTCCCAACCACTTATTTGCCGGATGCGACGCTGTGCTTCTTGCCGCTGCTTCACGATATAGAAGCCAAGCTTCAATCGAGCCGGCAAGGTCCACTGCTAATCGGCATCAACGGCGCCCAAGGAACGGGGAAATCTACGCTGGCGAAATTACTGAGCTCCCTGCTTACGAGCAACGGTCGGCGCTCGGCCAACCTCTCTATCGATGACTTCTACTATTCCAAGGCAAAACGGCAGGAATTGGCGGACGAAATTCATCCGCTATTACGATCACGCGGCGTGCCCGGCACCCACGATGTAGATCTCGCGCTGCACTTGCTGGAACAACTCGCCGAGGCAGGCCCAAGGCAGAAAATCACTCTTCCGAGATTTGACAAGTCTGTCGATGACTGCTGCCCCCTTGATGCCCGCGAACAACTACGCGGGCCAGTAGAGGTTATCATTCTCGAAGGCTGGTTCGTCGGGGTAAAGCCACAACCAAAGGATAAGCTCACCTCGGCCATCAATGAACTAGAAAGCAAAGAGGACAGCGACGCTCGCTGGCGCACCTACGTCAATCAACAACTGGCAGGGAGCTACCAATCTGTATTCGAACAAATCCACATGTTGCTGATGTTACAAGCACCCGGATTCGAACAAGTCTTAGAATGGCGTAGCATGCAAGAAGAGAAGCTGCGAGCGATTGCTGCGAAGGATGCTAGCGGGCTGATGGACCGCCAGGCCATCGAACGATTCATTCAGCATTTTGAACGCCTAACGCGGCACTGCTTGCTGACACTTCCCGATTCGGCAGACCGGGTTTTTCGGCTCGATGCGGAGCATCGCATCCACCTTTGTTAAATTCAAGATAACCCTAAGCTAGGTCGACTCGACCATCTCCGATTTAGGAGCCTTACTCTCCTTACTCGCGAACAAGGGCTGCACCCAAACTCGCGCGAGTAATGCGCACAACAACACAGCAGCTAACTGCCTCCACAGCGGGAAACTCTCGCCGTGCGCCATCATCGAAATCTGCAGCTCCCAGCCGTAGAAAGCATAGAGTTGGTTCAGCATAAGCCCACACGCTATTGCAGTCACGATCACGCCTATCATATAGGCGATTAGTGAACGCATACCTAACTGCTCCTTAATCACACCCATGGTTGCTATATTCGTGGCGGGGCCGGTCAGCATAAACACCAAAGCGGCGCCGGGTGAGATGCCAGCGAAGAGCAAGCCTGCGGCGACGGGAGTCGAGGCTGTTGCACAGATATACATAGGTAGGCCTACGATTACCATGACGATCATGGCCAGCAAACCATCTCCCCACTGCAGGAAGAACGATTGCGGCACGACAGCGGTAATGATGGTTGCCGCCACCAAGCCGATTACCAGCCATTTCGCCGTATCGGAAATCATCCGGCCATAGCCGTATTGCAACGCGCTGATCAATTTCTTGCCTAGGCTGGGTTCTGTCTCAAGCTGTTCTTTTTTCTCACTGTGGCAGCAACTGCTTTCGGCCTTAACTGGTTCTGCTACCTCGTCCTCTTTGTCGAAGCTATTCACCAACACTCCGGCAATGATCGCGCTAGTCAGCGCTGCAACAGGCCTCGCTATCGCAAATACTGGACCGAGGACCGCATAAGAAAAAGAGATCGAATCAACACCTGTTTCTGGAGTAGCCACTAAAAAAGAAGATGTGGCACCTTTTGATGCTCCTGCTTTGCGCACAGCCAACGCAGTAGGAATCACTCCACAGGAACACAGCGGCAAAGGCGCTCCAATAAGCGCGCCCTTTACGATGGAGACGAAGCCCGGCTTTGCCAACTGCTTGTGCACCCACTCGCTAGGAATAACCTGCGAGATTATCCCCGCCAACAAATAACCGATGAGCAGCCAAGGCGCACTCTCGACAAGCAAATTCCAAAAAATCGTCAGTAAGCTCATTTGATTAACCTCGCTTCGTTATTGTCTTATCTAGGTAGCCCCGCATCGAGGGCCTCCATGATCGAGCAGTGGGTTGCATTCTCGGGGCCACCGCAGCAGCTGGCCAACAGCAGCTCTAGTGTCTGTTGCATAGATTGCAACTCTGCCAATTTGGCGTTTACCTCAAGCAGCTTCTTCTGGGTGATGTCAGTAACGTCCTGACAGCTGTGGCTGCGCTTATCCACTCGTATGGAGAGCAGCTGGCCGATATCCGCTAGAGAGAACCCGGTATTGCGCGCCGTCTTTACGAACTGCACACGACGCACGTCAGAATCGGTATAGAAGCGATAACCCGCCTCACTTCGATTGCTGGCATTAATCAGGCCGTGCTTCTCGTAATAGCGCAGGGTGTGGGCTGAAAGCCCCGTCTGCTGAGAGAGTTCACTAATTTTCAACATGTTCTCGATCCCAAAATCTACGCCAATTGGCTAAAACTTGGTACAAGTATAACCTTAGAGCTGACTCTAAGGTCAATAGTTGATTTACTACAAATGGCTTTGCAGGCGCAGAACCTAGCTATGCACTCTGCGATAATTTTAACTGAGAGTACGACCTATCCAGTCAGCTATATCCACGATCTGCGGGGGACACAGGGAATGCTCCATGGGATAGCTGTTGTATTCTGGCTCGAATCCTAGGTTTTTCAGTGTAGCTACGCTCTTCTGCCCTAGTGCCTCGGCAACTACCGGGTCCATGCTGCCGTGGCAGACCAATATCGGCATACCGCTTTGGATGGGATTTACCTTGATGCTGTCCGCTGTCGCGAAATAGGTTGATAGAGCCATTATTCCCGCCAAGGGCTTTGGATAGGTCAATCCGGCTTCGAAGGAAACTGCCCCGCCCTGCGAGAAGCCAGCAACGATGATGCGGCTGCTGTCGACACCGCGCTCGATCTCTCTATCGATAAGCGCATGCACGCTGGCTGCTGATTGCTGTAGCTGCTCTTCATCGACGTGTCGATCGATATTCATTTCCTTAATATCGTACCAAGCAGGCATTACGAAGCCATTGTTGATAGATACCGGGATTGATGGCGCATGAGGGAAAATAAAACGTATCCCAAAACTGTCAGGCAGGTTTAATTGCGGCACGAGCGGCGCAAAGTCACTTCCATCCGCACCAAGACCGTGCAACCAAATAATTGATGCATTCACAGCCGCACCATTCGGCGAGTCCGTCTCAATTGCAGGTAGTAATTCCATAGCGCTTCTTCCCCGTTTTAATGTCATCCTGATTACACACCAGCACCTTATCTCAGGCGTTGGGCAAATCGAGTTTATAGCAGGCACAGTATCGACTCGCAACTCATGAATTGCGATTTTCATCTTCGGGTTTCTGTGTTTTACTCATTGCCAATCGGTAGTGCAGACCAGATACACAATAATAGTTTACATTTGCGTTGGAATAAAATGACGAAAATATCAGAACAGAAAAATAGCTTTGCCAAGTCTAGGAGTGTTCCAGTTTCCTTACTGGCAGCCTTCTTGTTGTTTTCAGCTTTTGCTTCAGGCCCATTCGCTTTCGCGCAGGAACAGAGCGACCCACGTTGGGTTACTACTTGGAGTACTTCGCCAAGCACTCTGCCCGGAAACGATAACCCCGACGATAGTCCGCAAAATCAAACACTGCGTTTAATCGTCCACAGCAGCGTAGGTGGCGAAAGCGTGCGCATTCGTCTAAGCAATGCCCATGGCAATGAAGCGATACAAATTGGCGCTGCTAGCATTGCATTGCAATCTGAGGGAAGTTCAATCCAGTCAGGTACTAATAAGCCGCTGCAATTCGCGGGCCAGTCCTCTGTCTCTATACCCAAAGGTGCAGTTGTTTTTAGCGATCCACTCAACTATGACCTGCCCGAGATGACAAACCTGAGCATTAGTCTCTATCTTCCGCAGGGCAACGGATTTCTAACTGCGCATGCGCTTTCGAATCAAACCAACTATATGTCGGAGGGCTCAGATCAGACTAACTCTGTGAACTTCACCGACCAAACGGAAACTGCGGCCTGGCCTTTACTTACTGCCATCGACGTAATTAATAGCAATTCGATTTCTGCAATCGCCGTAGTAGGAGATTCCATCACCGATGGCTGGGGATCTACCGCGAGCGCCAACCAGCGTTGGCCTAACCAATTCACAAGAAGACTCTTCGCAGACAGTGGCTCCAAAAAGTATGCCGTGGTGAACGCAGGCATAAGCGGCAATAGAGTAACGACTCAGGGCAACTCGCTCTTCGGGCAGAACCTACAGGCTCGCTTCGAACGCGATGTACTAGCGCTAAGCAACGTGACTCATATGGTCCTCATGGAGGGCATCAACGACATAGGCATGTCTCCCAGCGGGAGTTTAATATCAGCTGCACAAGTCATCGGTGGCTATCGGCAGATCATAGCCCGCGCTCACGCCCAAGGAATAGAAGTTATAGGGGCTACCCTCACTCCCTATGAAGGCGCGGCCTACTTCACGCCCAAAGGAGAACTCGTAAGACAGGAGATCAATGACTTCATTCGCAGCGGCGGGGAGTTCGACGGCGTTATCGATTTTGAGAAGGCCGTACAGGACCCCGCGAACCCTAGTCGAATCCTTCCCGAATTTACCGAAGACAATTTGCACCCCAACGATGCCGGCTATGCAGCGATGGCTAATATCGTCGAGCTCGATCTATTCGATTAAATGGTTGGGAATAGAGCTTATTTAAAAACCAAGCACTAATTAAAAAAGATAAACAATGAGCGATACACTATCCAATAAATTCGAAGAACTGATTGGCCTAAACTACCAACTCTATAACGGCCTTTTTCTCACTCTGCCACTCGATGCCGTGGAAAAAACTGGATTGCTGTTACCCTTGTTAGATGCCGTCTGCCAGCAAGGCCTAATCGACGGCAAGAACCCAGACGTAATAGTCGAAGAATTTTTCGAACTGCACAAACCACATTTTACTGCTACTGATAAGAACAACTTTCTATTCAAAATCATTCAATACGTCGAACGGCAAGTAGTTCTAGTTGACGCACTCGAAGACGCGGCCTATCGCAAGATGCATCAGGTCGACAAGCTTAAAATTTTACAAACTGTGGCTGAGAACGTCGAAACGAACAATCTAAGTGAAGAATTTTCGAAGACACTTCAAAAATTCGGCATACGCGTAACACTGACCGCACATCCCACACAATTCTATCCAGGTCCGGTACTCGCAATCATCAATGATTTAACACGTGCTATTGCACGCAATGATAATTCTGAGGTGAGAAACCTTCTACAGCAACTAGGGAACACGCCATTTTCGAGGAAAACCAAACCGTCTCCCTATGACGAGGCCGTACTGCTTAGCTGGTATCTAGGCAACATATTCTATCCAGTAATGGGACAGATAGTTGACTCGTTCGCCGGCCGCTATGAACGCGCGGTGCTTGAGAATCAGAAACTCATGACAATCGGTTTTTGGCCCGGCGGTGATCGCGATGGAAATCCATTTGTAAATATCGACACGACTCGTCGCGTCGCGTCGAAGCTACGCTATAGCATCGCGAGTTGCTATCACCGCGAGGTTCGCGAACTTAAAAGGCGCCTCACCTTTAAGGGAACCTACGAAATTCTTGATGAACTCGAGAAGCAACTGCACGACGAAATATCCGAGAGCAAGCCTGTCTACACGCTGGACGCCCAAGCACTGATCGGAAAGCTTAATGAGATAGAGACTATCCTGCTAGAGCAGAATCAGGGCCTTTTCGTGGACAAGCTATGTTCATTCAGACGCAAGGTTACCCTCTTCGGTTTCTATTTCGCGAGTCTCGATATTCGTCAGGACAGTCGCGTAATTTCTCGCGCACTCGACGCCGTCATTGAAGAGAATTCGTCACTTTTTAGCGGTTTGAATGATCTTAGTGAGGCAGAGCAAGTAGACAAATTACTGAACATCTCCGGAAGTGTCGAACTCCCTTCGAGCGATGATGAAGTAGTGCTGGACACGGTGGGTTCGTTTTCTCTTATCGATGAAATTCAAACCCTTAACGGGGAGCAAGGATGCCATCGCTATATTATTAGCAACTGCCATGGACCGATTGATATGGCCCGGGCGTATGCCTTTTTCCAGCTTTGTGGCTGGCAGGACAAACCCCTAAGCGTAGACATCGTGCCCCTATTCGAATCAATTAACGATCTGAATCGCGCTGGCGAGTCCATGCGCAGTATCTATGCGAACCCTGACTATAAGCAGCACCTCGTCAATCGTGGCAATCGACAAACCATTATGCTGGAATTCTCCGATGGCACAAAAGATGGCGGCTACCTCATGGCGAACTGGGCCATCTATAAGGCAAAGGAGAATCTAACTGCTGCGTCCAGGGAAGCGGGCATCGAAGTCATATTCTTCGATGGTCGCGGCGGCCCATCGGCTCGCGGCGGCGGCAACGCTTATCTATTCTACGCTGCGCTTGGCAAGAAAATTGAAAGCAACGAAATTCAGATGACTGTGCAGGGGCAGACCATAAGCTCTAACTATGGAGTGAAGCCCGCAGCAAAGCACAACTTGAGCCTGCTGCTCTTGCCGGCTTGGAAAACAATCTCTATGACCGTGCCGAGAGAGAGCTGAACGATGAGCAGAGCAGCCTGATCGAGTCGCTATCCACTACGAGCCTTAGAAAGTACGAGTCTTTGAAGCAACACAAGCTGTTCCTGCCTTATCTGGAAGAGATGAGTACACTGCACTACTACAACATGACAAACATTGGCAGCCGGCCCGCGAAGAGGGGTGATAATTCCCAGTTGAAATTTGAGGATCTTCGAGCGATACCTTTCGTAGGAGCCTGGGCGCAGCTTAAACAGAACGTGCCTGGCTACTACGGCCTCGGCACCGCGTTAGCGGAGCAAGAGAACGCGGGGCAGCTCGACAGCTGCATCCAACTCTACAAAGACTCGGGCTTCTTTCGTGCATTGATCGCCAACGGTATGCAGAATCTCGCCAAGACCAACTTCCATTTAACCCGTTATATGGAGGAAGACGAACGCTTCGGCGATTTTTGGAAGATGATTCATGCTGAGCATGAACTAACCCATGAGATGATTTTGAAGGTGGCAGAACAAGACTTCCTGTTGCAGGATAATCCTCGAGCGAGGCTGAGCATCGAGCTACGCGAGCGAATCGTTCTGCCATTGCTGGTGACTCAGCAGTTTGCCTTGATGAAGATCAACGAACTCAGAAGTATCGATGAAGACGACCCTCGTATCGAAGACTTCGAGAAGATGGTCGTGCGTTCATTGTATGGCAACATTAATGCATCGAGAAACTCTGCGTAGTCAATACTGCACAGAGTCTGCCCGCATTCACTACCTGCTCTTCTGCATCTCCAGCCAAGAGCGCAACATCGTAGTGACAAACTGAATATCACCGGTGTTCTGTGAGTTGTGGCCAATCCCCGGCAGCGTCACCAGAGTGAAGTCACGCCCCATGGATTCCCAAGTATCATTGAGCGACTCGTTAACATAGGCACCGTCGTCCAGGCCATGAAACTCCAGCACAGGAACGTCAAGAGGTACGATTGGTGATTCGTCCACCATCCAGGGTGGCTTGGGATAGTAGGCGCGATAGTAGTTCAGCATCGCCTCGTAGTCTGACCGTTGGTAAGCACCCAGATAACGTTCATACCAAACCGTACCCTCATGACTGCGTGAACGTCGTTCCGCGTCCATGCCGCCGAGATCTCCGTCGCTATTGGTAAATCTTGCTATGTAGGCACTACGTTCTTTCTGCTCATTGTTAAGCGCCATCTCGCGTTTGCGTGATCGAGGGTGAGGTCGGTTAAAGATTACTAAATTCTCGGTCTTGCTTGGGTAGGCCTCGGCGAAGGACCAAGCAATTATGCCTCCCCAATCGTGGCCGACAATAGTGGCCTTCTGCTCATCAAGGTCATCCATGACCGCCACCACATCAGCCGTCAAATGTGGTAACTCATAGTTCTCCACTCCCTGCGGCTTGTCGCTACGGTTATACCCACGTAGCGAGATTGCAACAACCTGATAGTCATCCGCCAGCGCCGCCATCTGATAGCGCCAGTCATACCATTGATTCGGGAAACCGTGAATGAAGACCAGCAGCGGGCCTTCACCTAGGCTCACATAGTGAATGCTGACGCCGTCGTTGTTGGCGTAGTTGTGCTCCACAAGATCATAGAGATCGTCGGCATCGACCTGAGCATGGGCTTGGACTGTCAGTAGCATCGACAAAATAAAAGGCATAACAGCAAGCTTTGACACGGGCATTCTCCCAGTAAACACTCTCTAAGCAAGAATAGGCGTAGCTAAGCGCGGAGTCCAGACACAATTCAGAGTCGCTTGTTACTCCCCACGCGGCGCCGCTTTCCTTTGCAAGATCAGGCTAGACCCAATACCATGCGGGCCGAACAAACGCTCGCTCAATATCCGGAGAAATTCATGAAATCCTTAGTCTCACTAAATTCACTAAAAATGGCTTTACTACTCTGTTTCTCGCTGACAGCTATTAGCCAAAGCAACTCACAGGACCAAGACAAACAGTTAGACGTAACCGAGGATCTGTTTAAGTGTCTAACTGAGATGACCAGATCATCGACTGGCGCCTTCTTCGTGGACAATATGCTGGGCGACATTGACGCTACTCTCGCGGTTGCAAATTCGGAAACCGGCGGAGAATATCCAGCGGGCTCGGTAATTTCCTTGGTTCCTAGCGAAGTGATGATTAAACACGACGCTGGCTGGAATGAGGCTACGAATGACTGGGAGTTTTTCGAGCTTACTGTATCCGCAGCTGGTTCCGAGATCGCTGTTCGTGGCACAACTGAAGTTGTGAACCAATTCGGCGGCAATTGCTTCGGCTGTCATATGCTAGCCACACCCGAATGGGACCTAATTTGCGGCACAGGTCATGGCTGCGCACCACTTCCGATCGACCGTGAGACAATCGCGAATATCCAGAACAGCGACCCACGCTGCATGAAAGAGGACTAAACCGGCGCTCGGGCTATAATGCTGTCGGTTTCGAACCAAGGAATCGGCAGTAAACTCAGCGCAACTCCCCGCGCGCACCAATTTGTAACACAATTCCTTTTGAAACCTGCCCCACAACCTGAAATACTCTAGCGCTCAATAAGAGCCAGTGCCCATAAAAGAATTTTCATAACTTAGGTAAGTTGCATATGTTCAATCTAAAACAACGAATAGTCCTATCACTTAGCGCTTTTTTGCTTAGCGCGGCTTCGATGCCCGCCCTGGCCCAGACCGATTGGCCTGAGGTGCCTCCGACTGAGGCGCCAGCACACTGGGGCGCTGTTTCGGCTAACTTCGAAGAGATCCCCTACCCCTACCCAGTGCACTTCCTGGAATTGAATCGCTTCCAGCAAGATATCCGCATGGCCTATATGGATGTGCCTCCAAGTGGGCGAGCAAACGGTCAGACAGTATTCATCCAACATGGGATGAATTTCTACTCCGAAGCCTATACACCCACTATCAAAGCTTTATCCGCCGCAGGTTTTCGGGTCCTAGCCGTGGATAGAATTGGATATGGCAAATCAACTAAGCCGATACTTCCCTACAGCTTCAATTTCGTAGCAGCGAACATGAAGTCGTTGTTAGATGAGCTGGAAATTGACGAAGTCGCAATCTTTGGGCACTCAATGGGTGGGATGACAGTGAGCCGTTTCGCGATGGTGTATCCAGACATCACGACTCACGTAGTTATGGTAAATCAGATCGGCCTAACCGATCAGCGCCAGAGTCGACCTTGGAGAGACCCTTTCGCTGGGGGAGGAACGACTACGTACCAGTCAATCCTGCGCGGTCATCAGAATTATTTCCCACTACGTTGGCCACCAGAGCATCTGGAATTCGTGCGCCGACAATTTGGACAAACCATGAGTGGCGAATGGAATCGCGTAGCACAAGTTCGCAGGTTGCAGGGTCAGATGCTCTATGATGATCCAGTCGTCTATGATTGGCAGCATATTGCATCGAAGGCGCTAGTTATCGGTGGCGAGGAAGATGGCCTAGTCGATGATTTTCCAACGCTCGCGCACAATGTGAATAACCAGCTACAAAACTCGACCATACTGCTCTATCCGGATGTAGGGCACGCTCCGCAGATTGAAATACCCGATCTGTTCCACGCTGACCTGATTCGCTTCCTCAGGTCCGATCCGAACGCACCAGCCAGCGCATGGAAGTAATGCTGGAAACGGATAAGCAATTGTAAGAACTAAAAAAGAAGAATTAAAAAAAGCCCGCTGACCATTTGGTCAACGGGCTTTTTTTGTACTTTCTTTTACCTACCTTCTTCTACATATCTGGCATTTCTGCCGCGTCGAAGGCTACCGCTAGACTAGTGACCGTCGTCACCGCCGACTATCGCGCCAGGTAATGCCATAGCGGTAAGCCTCGGTCCATTCTGCAGCATCACATACTGATGGCCATCATGTTGGTAGGTCATCATGCCGTAGCGACTGAGTTCAGTGGTCTCGATTCGCGCTAGCTCTTCGCCGGTACGCTTATCTATCGCGAACAAGTGTGGCGTGCCATCTCCAACCGCACCGGAATACATCAGCATGTTCTTAGTAACTACCATTGTCGCCTTGGAGCCGCTTCCCGTATTGCCTATATCGACGCCAGCAAGCAACGGATGATTAGCAATATTATCCGGCGTCTCTCCAACAGGCAGCGTGAACAAGGTATCACCCGTGTTCATGTCGATAGCCTGAATACGGCTATAAGGTGGCTTAGTTATGGGAATACCCTGAATACGGCCTGGCGAGGCAGAACGGACAACGGCGTAGTCGGCGAAGGTTGTCCCAGTCGGCGCGTTCCAACGCAGATCAGCCTCGGCACCCGGGCCAAGTACTCGCGCCGTACAACCGGTGCTTGAGGTTACATACAGAATGCCTAACTCAGGATCGGCTGCGGCAGGTCCATTGATGTTGGCTCCACCACCGCCGCCAGGGCACCACAGTGCGGCCGTCTTACCCAACGCGTTGTCATAATGTAGAGGCGGATTAAAAAGTGGTCCGATCTCGAATTCAGACACAGCCTCTATAGCAAGTCTGCGTAGCTCGGGCGTGAAGTCGACGAGATCATTGATAGAGATGCCCTGTAATTCAAATGGCTCGGGTTTCGCTGGGAAAGGCTGAGTCGGCGAGAGCTTCTCTCCCGGCACACGCGAGCTTGGTACGGGACGCTCGACCATCGGCCACAACGGCTCTCCAGTCTCACGATTGAATGCATATACGAAACCCTGTTTCGTCGCCTGCGCGATTGCAGGTACGTCGCGGCCCTCGATAGTAACATCCAATAAAACCGGAGCAGTCGGTGTGTCATAGTTCCAGATGTCGTGGTGCACCATCTGATAATGCCATTCTCTCTCGCCAGTATCGGCATCAAGAGCAATCAAACTCGCGGAAAATAAATTGTCGCCGGGTCGGAAACCCCCGTAGAAATCTATAGTCGCGGAGTTAGTCGGAATATAGACAAGGTTCAAGTCCTGATCGGCAGAGAGTGGCGCCCAAGAGGACACATCACCAGTCCACTGCCAGGCATCATTTTCCCACGTCTCGTGGCCGTATTCGCCGGGGCGGGGAATCACATTGAACTTCCACTTGAAGTCGCCCGTTGCTGCATCGTAGGCAAGAATGTCCCCTGGTATATTCTCGATTCGCGCCTGGTTATAGCCCTGCTCGGCTGAGTTTCCAACTATGATCGTGCCATTGACTACGATCGGCGGGGAAGAGGAAGTGATATAGCCAGTCTCTAGGGGAATTCCTTCATAAGGATCGTAGGGGTGGCCTAAGTCGGCTAGTAGATCAACAACTCCCGTTGCCGGGAAGCCATCCACAGGAACCTGACCACCGAAGCCCTCCACAGGAGCACCGGTCTCAAGGTCCAATGCCGTGAGGAAGAACGCCGGCGAAGTGATGTAGACCACCTTGCGTCCGTCGACCTCGGCGATGGTGACGCCCTTACCGTAATCTTTACGCATGGAATATTCGTAGCGAGCAGTCTTCGGCTCGACATAAGTCCAAACCGTCTCACCACTCTTTGCGTCGATAGCAATCACGTAGCGACGCGGCCCTGCTACGGTAATAATTTTGCCATCGACGTAGCTCGGTGTTGAGCGTCCGCTCGCCGCGTTGAAGCTTGCGCCATCCCAGACCCATGCCTCTTCTAATTCTTCGAAATTCTCTGGCGTGATTTCATCAACACTCAGGTAACGGGTGTGTGCATAGTCACTGCCTAAGGTTAGCCATTCGACAGAATCCTGTGCCAAAGCAAGTGAACTGACACAAGCAATAAGCGAGGCAGTAATTCCCCCGAATACTTTCCGGTTTAGTTTAGATTCAGAAAAATAATTCATCACTTTGATACCTCATTCTTTTTAATTTTGTAGAGTTCTCATCGCTTGGGGAAATATCAGAATCGGTTCTCCCTGCCATTCGGTCAAAAACGAGCCCGTCTCACTCGCTCTCACTAAAGTAATGGATACAGTCAGTGCCTGCAAGCCATATATCCGAGAAAAACCCCTGTAAAATAGGGCCCTTACGGCAATACGCGCACTTCGTGCTGCGGGAACGGAATGGAAATATTTGCCTCACTCAGCGCATCTTTAATCACTTGATTCGAAGCAAGTCGGATCTTATGGAAGCTTTCGGCTTTCGCCCAAGCACGTACCGCGATATTGATTGAACTGTCGCCGAACTCATCGATGCCGATCTGAATAGCGCGCTCTTCGCTCAATCCATCAATCTCTGCTAGTTTCGCTGTAATGGCAGCTATAGCAGCATCGGTATCGCTGCCATAGGCGACGCCAATCGAGAGCTCCAAGATAGTGTTCGTATGTGAGTTGTGGAGAATCTCTCCAACTATATGTTTGTTAGTGATTAGGATCAATTCTTCATCCTCATTGCTCAACAATGTATAGGCAAGGTGAACTTCCTTCACTATGCCGAACACGCCCTCAATTCGAATTGTATCGCCCACCATAAATGGCCGATTGAAGATGATGCTGAGTCCCGCTCCGTAGTTCAACAATAGGCCTTGCATCTCTAATCCAGCACCTAAGCCTAGGGCACCGACCGCTGCTAGGAAGGGAGTAACTTGTATGCCGAGTTTCGGCAATGCAATGAGAGCAGCACTGACAATGATGGCTATGCGGACGTTGCTGGAAAAGAATCGACTGAGGGTATATCCAGCAACTTCTTGCCGCACAGCGTCAGGACCAAATTGCTTACCCATCTGCCGACGAAGATTCCTATTACAAGAACTACAATCGCACCGAATATCTGGAAGCTGTAGGTGACCATATAGGTCACGAACATGTTGTACAGGTCGGTCACTAAATCCAATTCGTCTCGTCCCATAATCTTTATTCTCTGTTGCCGATCAACTCGCGTATCATGTGGATCCCGTATTCTGCCACGTCAATACGTGCAGGCAAACAACAGGCTTCTCAATCTCCCCATGAATTCCGATATCGACGAAAACTCAATACAGGGCGAAGGCGTGACGATGCTGATAAATCGCCTCCGCAAGAATCAACGCCTACTAGGAAAGTGGGCGCGACAGCAGAATATTGAGTGCTTTCGTGTATACGATCGCGATCTGCCGGAATATGCGTTCGCTATCGACTGCTATGGCGAGTTCGTGCAGATGGCGGAGTATCAGGCCCCCTCCGAGATCATTGAGTCAAAAGTGAGTGCGAGACGAGAGCAGGCTATCGCGGCTGTTCAAGAAGTCTTCGGGCTAGCCCGGGAAAATATTGTGCTTAAGTCCCGTGAACGCCAGCGCGGCACACAGCAATATGAAGCCCAGGACCAGAGCAAATCATTCTTTGTCGTGAATGAGGGCCCTGCACGGCTGTGGATAAATTTGAAAGACTATCTGGATACCGGGTTATTTTTGGATCATCGACCCATTCGTCAATTCATTCGCGAGAACGCTAAAGGCAAAAGTTTTCTGAATTTATTCTGTTATACCGGGAGCGCCAGCGTGCAGGCCGCTTTAGGTGGTGCCACCTCCACATTGAGCATCGATCTATCCAACACCTATCTTGATTGGGCACGGCGAAATTTCCTTCTGAATAAGATAGGTGGCAAACAACACCGCCTGAAGAAGGCCGATTGCATCGACTATCTCAGCTCGAAATACGAAAAGTTTGATTTGATATTCCTCGACCCGCCTACTTTTTCAAATTCAAAGAGCAGTAACAATGTTTTGGATATTGAAAAGGATCATGGCACGCTGATCCGTAATGCCATGAACAAACTGAACAAAGACGGGCTGTTAATTTTCTCCACCAATAAGCTCAACTTTAAACTAGACAGCGAAAGCCTAAAGAAGTTCGAGATTCGTGACTACACCAAATCTAGCCTCGGTAAAGATTTCCAGCGACAGAAAAAAATCCATCAGACATGGCTTATCAGCCACAAATGGGAGCCTCCGGCATTCTAGGTCTCAACTTGCACCGAGGCGGCTTGCGGCTTAACATCCATCTTATGAAAACTGCTATCAACATCACGCGCCTACTCTCTTTCACCCTCATAGGCCTTCTCCTGAGCCTGCAATCTACTACTGCTCTGGCGGCGGTGGACACCAATAACCCTCCGCTCGTCGGTTCTTGGGGTGGACCACTGGTAATTGGCGAGGATGATTTAGGTCTGATCTTCAACTTCTCCATGGCCGGCGGAGAATACTCCGCCAGTATAATCAGCGATGGGCTAGGCGTATATGGCATGCCAGCGGACAGGGTTAGGCTCAATGGCCGCTCGCTCACTGTTGTGATCCAGCGGTTAAATGTTGAGTTCACCGGCACCTTGCGATTCGACGAGGCGGGCGAGAAATTGCTGCGTATTGATGCGAACTGGTTTCAAGGAAGTGAGATGGTACCAGTGGTACTGCGGCCGGTTGAGTAATTGATTGAGAGGCTGGCCCTCTAGATATAACGACTCAAATTTCTGTTCGCTCGCCCTAGTCGTTCAGACAAGACTTTCACGATGTAGGTATGCAGTGCGGCTGTAGATGCAGGAAATCTTCGTAACATCTCCTCCAACTTCTCTTTATCCAATCTAAACAGGCGGGCATCGCTTTCAATGCGCACACTGGCTGTTCGATTCTCACCAGTATAGATAGCCATCTCCCCTAAGATTGCGCCGGCTTTGTACTTACGTAATATTCGCTCAACCTGCCGAGGAATCTTAAGAACAACTACCACGGTTCCAGAGCCGACAAAATACAGACTCTCTCCTTTATCGCCCTCTCTAAATAAGTATTCGCCCGCCGTTCTGTTTTCGACGACGAAGAAGTCAGACAACAATTTGACATCTACCTCTTCATAAGCGATTCGGCCGAGAACGTCCTGCAACTCGAGAATTTGTTCTTCGTCGTTCAGCTTTAAATCTTGAGGTATGCGTCGCTCACACCAATCGACCGCCGTATCCAGTTGTTCTTTGTAATGTCTTTCCAGTCGTTGATCGTCAAGGGTAAAGAAATCATGTTTAACCAATTGCTTGATCGATTTTTTTTCGGCGCTACTAATCACGATATGAAAACCAATTCGATCACTGAGCTGCGCTAGTTTGGAGAACGTTACGGTCGCTGATGTGTCTAGCTGGCTGACGTGATGAAAGTCCAGCACTAGGAAATCGAATTTACTACCGTCTAGCTCCATGATTCGATTGCGGATGGACGTAATCAGTTTATCTGCCGTACCGAAGAAGATGAATCCCTGAAGCACCATGATAAGTACACGATATCCCTCTTTATTCAACAACTCCCGCGTTTCGAGATCGCGATCTACATTGCTCGCGTGGTCGCCACCATTGGTTTCGACCTTAATCACGCTGAGTTTCGAGTAGTTCACTACGAACAAAATAATGGCAACGAAGAATCCGAACGTAACTCCTTGCAGGATGTCTGAGAAGATGATGACAACGAGGATAAGTATGACTACGACATAGTCAGATAGAGGTAATTCATCGCGCGCCTTCCACACCCAGTCAATAAGAAATCCCAAACCAACATAGATGAGCAATCCACCGAGAAGAAATGCCGGCACCAATTCCATAAACTCGGTGCCCGCTAGAATTGCGGCTGCTACCAAGAGAGAATTGACGATGCCCATCAGCCTGTATTTGCCGCCTAGTCTATCCACCAACGCGGTATCCGATGCGTCATGCACACCAGAAAATCCTCCCAGCATCCCATTCACCACATTGGCATAACCCATAACTTCTAGCTCATGGTCGGGATTCAAATCTTTCTTAGCAAGAAGCTCGATACCAGAGACATCGAGCAAGAGCATCATAGAACAGAGTAGTGCAACGACTACGATGCCACCGAGTTGTTCCCAGATAGCTATCCACTTCACTTCCTGCAGATACTCCCAATGGAAAACCGGGACCGGCGTGCCCGCGGATTCGATGATAGGTAGGAGGCCATTTTCAGCAGCCTGTTCGCGGCTGATTCCACCCATCGCCAACACCCCATAGAACAAGAGAACTCACAACAACAAGATCCCTGGCACCGAGAGACGGTTGTCACGGAACATCTTGCCTATGATTAGACATAGCGCTAGCACGACCGCCGGCGTCACCAGTTGAATGAATTGGGGATCAGTAATAGAGCTTAGGTCGTCGTCGCGACCACTGGCTACAGTGATACCACCCTGTATGAAGATGTAGCCAATGCCAGCAAAGAATCCACCGGTGACTGGATAGGGAATGTAGCGAACCAGATTGCCGAGCTGAGGCTACCTAAGAGCAACAGAAATAGGCCTGCAAAAGTCGTCGTAACCATGATCCCCACTATACGGCCCTCTAAGGCAGTGTAAACTGCCTATGTTTTCGCAGACTCTGCCCTGTTTTGTCATCGAAAAGAGCGCTCGTGCGTTAGTAATGGAGTAAATTGAACAAACTTAAAGGCCAGTTTTCGAAATGAGAGTGATTTGATCGATCTGGGACAGACTTCAAGGAAAGTGAGACTCAAAGAGATAAACTAGAACAGTCGCCTGTCTTTGATAGTATCTCTACATTATAATTCTTGAATTCGGAATTCTTGGTCTCGGCATAGCTACCGGCGACCGGCCCTCACAAGGAATGTTGAATATGGCACTTTCACCCCATCCTGTTTTTCTAGCCCAGCTTCGACCAGAGGGAATCTCATGAACACATTTCTCTATACGCACGCGAAACACTTCGCTACCGTTCTTACTTGCTCCCTATGTCTGTTCGCTTTTTCTTCTGCGTCTGCGACCACAATCCTAGGAATGAATATCGACAAGGTCGCAGCAGATGCGGAGTTCGTTTTCGAAGGCTCCGTGATAAATAGCGAGACTCGCCAGGATAGCAACAGCGGCATCATCAGCACCTATGTCACCTTCCTAATTAACGACATCATTAAGGGCGACTATTCCGGTGAATCGGTAGAACTCAAATTCATGGGCGGCGCATTCAATGGTCAAATCGTGCAAGTCAGCGGCATGCGTATTCCAGAAATGGCTGAACAGGGAATCTATTTCGTCGAGTCCATGTCGCGTGATCTAATCAATCCCCTCATCGGTTGGTCACAAGGCCATTTCATCATCGTAGATGACAACGGTACGCGCAGGATCAGTACCGCTGACAATCAGCCCGTGCTAGATGTGGAGGCAGTATCGTCTATACCTAGCAGCATCAAGAAGCCATTATCGATTGCGGAGGGCAACACCGATATCGCAGCCGGCGTCATGACCCAAACCAGTTCGATCATGGCCGAGCGCGCACTGACTGTTGAGGAATTCAAGTCGCGTATTACCGATCTGTTAGCAAACTAGGGAATCACTGTTGAGAATCTCCGCCCTACTGCTAATCACTCTGCTGAGCATCAATTCTAGTCACGCGTTCGAGGTTTCAGAGAATTTCTGGGAAAATGGACAGGCCGTCTTTCATGTCGGTATTAGCGGAAGCTCTCCAACCGGTGGAACATGGAACGATGCCTTCAAGCGATCGATGTCTGCCTGGAGCGATGTTAGCTCCTTTGAATTTGTGGCAGTTGATGACTACCTAGACCCCTGCATAGATCGTGGGGAAGGGCTATTTGGCGACGGCTCGACTGGTATCGATTTTAGCGCGTCTGTTTGTGGCAGTGAATTTGGCGCAAACATATTGGCAGTTACACTCAGCGCCGGTATCTGCCAAAACCTGCAATGTACCGGCGGCTTTCTCATCACTGATGGCGATATCCTGTTCAATAGCTCTGAGGCTTGGGATGTTTATAGCGGATCGTTGCGCTTCGATGGAGATAGCGAATTTGAACGCGTAGCTCTGCATGAACTAGGCCATGCATTAGGGCTCAACCACTCGAGCGCAAATTCCGCAATCATGCGCGCATTCGTATCCGACACAGACTCATTACAAAGTGACGACATCGCGGGCATTGCTTCTATCTACGGCGAAAACGAGATGGCGCAGGAGATTACTCTTGCGAACATCTACGGCGTTACTCTCGTGGCTCCCGACAACGCGACAATATCAGGATCTAACTCCAGCAATAATCTCAGTGGCACACTAAGCAGCAGCGACAATCAACTAGATGGCAAGTCACTCGATCTGTATCAATACACCTTCGAAAATGACTCTTTGATAGATATCCAACTTGATTCACAATCATTCGACCCGTTCCTCTATCTTGTTAGAGTCTCTGCAACGCAGTCGGCACTGCCCAGCTTCACTTTCACCGATGACAACTCTGGGTCAGGTAACAACGCGAGAATCAATCGTAGCATCCAGGCGGGAACTTACTGGCTCGGAGTAAGCAGCGCGAGCAACGCCGCTCAAGGCAGTTACGACGTATCCATCATATCGAACACGAGCAATCCATCTACTTCTTTCGAAACATTCACTTCAGTATATGGTGTGGACGTGCTGATAAATCCTAACCCAGATATTAGTGGCAGCCTTGGATCGACTGATTTCATATTTAACAATAGGTTTTTAGATCTTGTGCAGATTGAGGTGACGGCAGCGTCTACCGTGAGAATAGACCTTAATTCTTCGGCTTTCGATGCAAGCCTGTTGCTTGTTGATATCGTAAGTAATGAGGTAGGCAACTTAGCACTACAGAATGATAACAACGGCAGTGGCACGAATTCTCGACTCGAGACCACACTTTCGCCAGGCACTTATTGGCTAGGCGTAACCAGCTTCAGTTCCGGTGAATCTGGCAGCTACGACATCGCGATCACACTCGTTCTTCCCTAGCCACCTTCCTATTTACTTTCCTAGCTACTTCTCTAGATTGCTCAATCCACCGCCATGCGCACCATGGCGACGCGCTTAGGCACCTGTCCCACGGGGATCTGCGCGATGGCTTCCATTTTAATAGCATCTACAGCGTAGGTAACATTGTCACCCGCAGCACCGATATACGCCCGTTTGCCATCAGGCGTAAACGTGATCCACTCTGGGTGCTGACCTACGAAAACACGGCCAATCTCTTCCAGATCAGGAAGAGAATGGATATAGACGTGACTATAAACCTTGCTTGTCGACCAGAGCATCGTGCCGTCTGGGGATACTGCCAAACCATGTGCAGGCGCACCCTGTAAACCATCCAGATGAGCCTCCTCACCCGGCACTGCGGGATGCTCTACGCGCGCAACCTCCTTCCTACTCGCGAAATCGACGACCGCGAAGCCGTGAAAACCAGAGAGCTGCACAAATATATTCTTGGTTGAGCCGTCGGCGTTCGTATCGAACGTCATGGGCCGGATTCCAGAGCTCATCTCTAGCTCCCAAACCAATTCATCCGTGCTGGTATCGATGACGTTGATGGTACGAGTTTGAATCGAACCAGCTACAGCGTAACGGCTATCTGGCGTCACATAGACGTTGTGAATGGCACCATTCACTGGCAATGTCTTCACGTTTGTCATGCTGGCCACATCGATAATATCCACTGACCCCGGCATCTCCATGATTGCCACGTAGACTTTACTGCCGTCGCTGGTTACACCCAAATTGTTCGGCCTACCGCTAAGCGGTATCCGTCTCTTAACGCGCAGAGTTCTAGCATCAACTATATCCAGAGAGTGCATAACTTCATTCGTGATATAGATCTGCGAGCCATCGGGTGCACCGACCACACCGTGGGGAATTTCTATATCAGATATATGACCAACCACTTGGTTCGTCTCTGGGTCGATAATCGTTGAATCATCTCCTGCCGCATTCGTTTGAATAATCCGAATTGCTACACTGGAGGGCTCTCGCCTTGTTTTAGCTCCAGCTACCCAGTCGGCCATGATGCGCCACTCAGGGTCGAACTGGCTATCAAAGTGTTTGCCACCGCCATGAAAGGGGTCGCCACCTGCATCATAGGCCAGGGGGTGTGTTAGGAACCGGCTTCGCAGCGGATCTTCGCCGGCTAGGCTAAAACTGCTGGCCGAATCAAAATTCATTCGCGACTGCTCGTCGGTCCAAAATAGCTGGTGGTCTTCTAGAGGCTGTATTCTAAAACCACTACTGCGCGTATGACACTGAATGCAGCGAACGTTGCCTTCACGCTTGGAGAGGAAGATCGGTTGCACTTCGTTCTTAAAGTAGTCGAAATCCAGCTGCACATCCTGTGCGAAGAGAATGTTGGAGCAGAACAATGTGAATAGGCTGAAGAGCTGAACACTCGTTCTCAATCTGGTGTTGGGATTCATAGCGTGGCCTCGATGTTTTTAGTATAGAACAATAACACTTATTTCTAGCTACTCTAGCAGTTGCACCGCTCCTGCGCTAGGCAACGAGACGCCAAAAACCTTCAGGTAGAGACGCCTTTCTTCGACAGCCATTCGAAACTCGGAAGACATATAGTGACTACCGGTGGCCGCTTCTGCATCCGGGGGCAGCAAGTTGAGGACAATCGGTTCATTGAGCTCGCCGTCGCCATTCGAATCAACTACCAGCGTAACCGCTGTAATTGCTTGCCCTTGTGCTTGCTCTCCCGCCAGCCCTTTACTGACGTGGTATTCAAATAGATTCGTAACCCTGCTGTATTCGAAGCGCGCCTCAACACGCAGCGACCCTCGACTGAAGACAAGCTCAAAGCTCTGCGAAGCCGGCGCGAGCCCTGACTCTAGAGCGGGTGTTGTTGAGGGAGCACGCCTACTACTCATTGCCGCTTCATAGGTCTGCGCGATAGCCAACAATTCAGCATCTTGCAAGAACCCGCCCAAGAGTTCCAAACCCACCGGCAAGCCATTGCTAGTAAACCCTGCAGGCATCGAGAGGGCTGGCAAACCAGAGTTCGCACTAAGGCTGCAATTGCTACCCGGCTGCGAGTCGCCTGTGAACACCTGTGTGCGCTTGATCGTTGGGTAGGCGATCGCATTCAGGCCCTGCTCACTCATCACCGCCTCTATAGCAGCACGCAGCTGGGATCTAACCGCTATCGCCATTCGATAGGCTGGCTCGTCGAGTTCCGATGCGTTCGATCGGCTAAGCACACCATCGACTGCCTCATGATAGAGACCCTTGCTGACAATGAAATTCAGATTCAGGCCGTCGTCCAGGGAAAACGTGTCCAGATAGTTATTTATATCCGGCTTAAACTCGTGCCCGATTAATCCCGAGCGTCGAATTAGATCCTCCACGTCGGGTATCTCAATATCGACAATCTCGGCACCCTGTAGCTCGTACCAATCGAGAACGTCTTCTATTGCTGTGTTCACTGCGCCATCAGAACCCTCGAAATACTCTTGTAGTTTACCTATGCGCAGATCCGCCAGATTCGCAGAATGCAGTCTATCCATAAATGCCGGGACAGCCGCTGTTCTCATTATCTGTGTAGCCTCGTCTCGGGAATCATAGCCGGAAACAATATCGAGAATAATAGCGAGGTCTTGCGCACTGCGCGCTAACGGGCCTGCTACATCCTGAGTATGAGAAAGCGGAAGAATGCCGTAGATGCTAGAAAGCCCCTTGCTGGGCCGCAGTCCAAATAGATTATTAAATGCGGACGGTATGCGAATCGAACCACAGGTATCCGAGCCGAATCCAGCCGCGGCAAAACTAGCCGCTACGGCAGCACCGGTGCCACCGCTCGAGCCGCCGGGAACGCGCCTGGGATCATAAGGATTACGTGTCTGCCCTACTAAGGAACCGATACTCGTGATGCCATAGGCATACTCATGCAAGTTCGTCTTCGCCAGAATGATGGCTCCTGCGAGCAGCAGTTTATCCACCTGCGCCGCATTCTCGCTGGGAATGAAATTCGCTAACGCCACAGAGCCTCCAGTTGTCGGCATATGATCCGTGTTGTAGTTGTCCTTAACTACGATGGGCACGCCATGCAGAGGGCCACGCGAACCCGTTCTCTCTCGCTCCGTATCGAGTGCTTGCGCTTGAGCCAGCGCCTGCGGATTTACGCGTACTATACTATTGAGTTTTGGTCCTTGCTTATCATAGGCCTGTATCCGATCTAGGTACTGCTGAACTAATTGCATCGAACTCACTTGGCCTCCATCCAGGGCGTCCCGAATCTCGGTAATACTCGCCTCGAATACGTCGAACTGCGGCTGCGCCACAACCGTAAGGGGAGCCAGCAAGCACAGTGAAAACAGGAAAGTACGAGAACGAGTCATGATGCGCACCGATAGTAGGATAAGAAAGAACAAGTGAAGAAAGTGTATGTGAATGAAGAGTAGATAACCACAGCCTGTCTTTTACACAACCTTTATGCTCCGAGAGATGACTACCCTAGTTCGCGACGATCTTTAACCGTGATTGCAACATGAGAGCAGCCATGTTGTTGCCAAGAGTAAGCGTTAGACTTTAAATCTGGCTCCAGCGCCTAAGAAGATTCGTCTGAGATCGCTGGTCGTAGCCGCCCCATCGGCAAATTGCCCAACCACCATGAGTGCGTCCACAACCTTGAGGTTTTGATCATTTAGCAATTTTGGGGACACGCAGAGACATAACTCTCCCCCAGTTCGGAAGCAACTATCTAGCCCCTGTGTGGGCCGCTACAGGCTCACCCCTCTCAGCTTTTTTAGCACTTTCGCCGACTGGCGGGTGAGTGTCAATAGTGCTCGTTCTTATGGGCGGGCAACAAAAAGGCCGCTGTGATGACTTAGCATCATAGCGGCCTTTCAATATTCCTATGTATTCTTTCGCCTTAGCGAAAAACTTTTAGTCAGGCATTCGCGCAGCACGAATCTCGATCTCAATTAGCCAACCGGGGACAACCAAGCCAGCAATCTCTACGAAAGAACGAACTGGCTTCATTGCATTTTTCTCGCTACCAAAGAACTGCTGATAACCAGCATTAAAACCGGCGAAGTCCAATTCTCCATCGTCACCGGATACGGCGAATGCGCGTACCTGTACGATGTCTTCTAAAGACCAGCCCTGCGCCTCTAGCGTTTCTTGGAATCGGCCAAATGTGTCGATTGTCTGCTGCTCCATATCACCCCACGTGCCGTCAGCTTGTTGCTGCGCACCGGAACCGCTGAGGTATAAGGTCTCGGCACCAGCTGGAATCATAATATTATTGAAGAAGTTTCTTCCCTCGCCAGTACGTACAATTTCTGCGGCGCTTGAAACGGCAGCAATGCCCAGGACAACGGCAAGTGATGCTGCTATGGAAATCGCAGTGAGTGGCTTCTTAAATTTAATCATTATTTTTTGTTCCTCTATTCTTAATAAAACTAAAGCGTACTTATGATTTTTGTAATTCTACCTCAGGCCTAGTCGCCTCTCTGGCAGCGTCCTTATCACCTAGTATGCGGGTAGTGATCATTCCTGTTGTTATCGCTCCATTCACATTCAATGCAGTACGCGCCATATCTATCAAAGGCTCGATAGAAATTAACAGTGCGGCAATCACTACTGGAAATCCCATTGCGGGTAAGACTACCAATGCCGCATTAGTCGCACCACCGCCGACGCCTGCGATACCGAATGAACCTATCGCGATAATTACTAGCAGACTAACTATGAAATTGAGATCAATGTCTACACCCATCGTAGGCGCGACCATCACCGCGAGCATCGCTGGGTAGATTCCCGCGCAGCCATTCTGCCCTATAGTCGAACCGAACGAAGCGGCGATGTTAGCAATCGGTGCGGGCACATTGAGTTCTTCTATCTGTGCACGAATTGTCAGAGGAATAGTTGCAGCAGAACTGCGCGTGACGAATGCAAACGTGAGAACCGGCCACACTTTTTGGAAATAAGTTTTAATGTTCGCGCCCAAGCCAATAATGATCACAGCGTGTACCGTGAACATTAGGGCGATAGCTACATAAGATGCGATCACAAAGCTGATCAAGTTCATGATGGCTTGGCCATCGGATGTCGCTATCACGCGAGTCATCAGCGCCAAAACACCGTAAGGCGTCAGCGCCATAACAAGCTTAACGAGGCGCATAATTATCGCCTGTAATGTGTCAACTGCGCTACGGATTCGCGAGCCTTGCTCGGCATTGTCTTCGGCAACCAACAATGCAGCGACACCAAAAATCAAACCGAAGACCACAACACCAATGATAGACATGCTGCGCTGACCAGCAAGGTCGGAGAAGATGTTGGTGGGTACGAAACTAACGAGGAGCTCGGCAAGACTCAGATCGGCAACACTACCCTGTCTTGCTTGCAATACTTCTGCACGTGCCATCTCTGCGGCACCGCCGGCCAGATCGCCCGCATTCAATTGAAATAATGTGGCCATCAAGATGCCGATTAGCGCAGCGATAACCGTAGTGACGATCAACGTTCCGACTACTGTGCCACCAATCTTGCCCAGCGACTTGATCTCATCCACCTTTAGTACGGCAGCAATCATAGTAATCAGAATAAGCGGCATAATCATCATGCGCAGCAAGCCGACGTAGCCGTTCGCGATTACATTTGTCCACTCGAGTGTGGCATCCATGACCACAGGATTCCCAGCGAACGCAAACTGCAGATACAGTCCGAACACAGTGCCGCCAACGAGGCCCATGAACACACGTCGGGAAAGCGTAAACGCCTCATTCTTAGCGAACTGGTAAAGCAGGCTCACTAAGGCCGTGAAGAGGATCAGGTTTACTATCGCGATAATGGGCATATGTCAGCTCCTTTGGATGGCAGCGCCTAGTCTAACGGGAAAGCGTGTTGATGTAACTCACTACATTGAGGATGCCAGCCTCATTACGCAGAGTGCTCACCATGGTGCGCATCTGTGCCCCATAGGTATCATTCGGGTGCGCGCCTCTGTACCCAGCTAGGAAGTTCTTTAGCTGAGTGACGAGATACCAGTCATTCTGTCCGACCAAGGCGGGTGCGCCAAGGCTCTCATTGCCCGTCGCGTTTGCCCCATGACAGACAGCACAACCGCCATACAAGCCTCGACCGCGTAGTGGATCACCGCCCTGTATTGTTGCTTGTGCAGGCATGTAATCCCAGCTGGATATCCAATCGATGATGTCATCGATCGATTCATCGGTTAGTTTCGTCGCCATGGGGCGCATGGCGATACCTTCTCTATCTTCAGCGTGCACACCACGGATATCGGCGCGGAAGTTTTCCAATTGTCGCCTCAGGTACCAAGGTTCCATTCCAGCAAGTCGAGGAGCCTGCACGCCTTCGTTGCCGCGGCCGTCTGTGCCATGACAAGTTGTGCAATAGCGATCGTCGAATGGTTCGCGCTCCGATTCCGCCGCGCTGGCGCCTCCAATACAAACCATGCAAAGACCGAATGCCAGAAATGCCTTCAACATACTTTTATTTCTCCAAATCTTGATTAGCTACGCCATCAACCGCTGATTCAAATCAGCCATCGCCCACTGCGCCGACATCACCGCACTCTCTTGCCATGCTGAATGCATGCTTACCTGATCACCGATCATATAGTGGCGACCGTTAACTGGCTGCTGTAGCGCGCGGTACAACTCTTCTTCCTCATGGGTCCAGCCGTTACGATCACGCTGCCATCGCGCAGAACAGCCAAGCATATGATTCATGCGATGCCAGGCGATAGTGATAGGTTTCTCAACCTGATTACGGTAGTTAGGGTGAATCTTCTCGCCATCAGTGAGGTGAGCCTCGATACGCTGTTCATGAGTCATGGCGGTGTGTAGCTCGCCGTCGCCGTAGTCGTAGGCCCCCAGCATTATGCCCTTGTGCTTGTGCATGCCAGCGCTCGGATACCAGATCTGTTTACTAGGATTATTCATCCAACTGATACCGCCGTAGATATCTTCTTTCTCCCAGAAGCGCTCCTTTGCTTGGAAGGCAGCCTTATACGCTGTTCCGCGACGAATATACTTAAGCGCATCCACATATTGAGTTGGGAAATTGTTGGTGATACCAGTCATGATATGACTCGGTATGCAATTGAAGCAGAAATCAGCCTGCAGTAAATGGCGCGTGCCATCCTGATCGTAAGCAATGTCGATTCCGTCATCTTTGACTTCGACAGCATTCACCATCGAACGATAGTGAATCTGATGACCTACATGATTGGTGAACCCTTCGATGATCTTGTCCATACCACCCGCGGCCTGAAACAGCATAGGCCCAGTATCGCCCTCGTTAGCATTCAAGAACTGGCGGCCCATCTGCGTTTTCAAAAGGTCCCTCATGGCAATGATATCTTTCTGAGCACCGTGCTCTAAGAATCCACCAGACGCATAGCCTGCACGTAAACTCCCCTTATAGAGATTGTCCTCGTTGAGGTCCCCGAAAGAGCGAATCAAGCTCATCAGAGTTTCCGCTTCTGGGTCGGTAAAGGGCTGGTCCATTTCTCCGGCAGAGAGTGACTTCGCCAATAATTCCGCCAGAAACCCTCGCGTATGAGTTGTGTAGTCGATATTGCGGATCGGCTTTCCATCAAGTAACGCTGGATCTTGTAAATAGGACGTCTTGTTCTCGTTGATGAATACTTCGAGATCGATCTCCAGTTCTTTGCAATAGGCCAGCAGGTTTCTGTGAGTACTTGGAATACGCGCCGCACCAGCGTTGAAGTACATGTGCGGCTCGTCGTCGAATTCACAATATTGGCGGTTGCCAATTTCATCGATCAAGTCACCGTGGCGTACGGTAAAAATTCTGCCACCCGGTCGATGCGAGGATTCCAATATCGTGCACTCGTAGCCAACCTTGCTGAGCTCATAGGCAACGGTGAGACCCGACAGACCTGCACCTAGGATGGCAACTTTACGATTCGCCGGATTAGCTCCGCGCAGATCCAAGGTGGCTGCCTGCGCTGTATGCGGAAGCAGACCCAGTGCCGAGCCTGCTTTAAGAGCTGCCGCGGTTCCGCCGGCGGCACCCAATAAATTTAGAAACTCTCTACGTGTAACTTGTTTGGACACGCCTACCTCCAGAGATGGTATCGATCTGGACATTCACTTGATGGCCGTCAGATCGCGTTAAATAAATAAAGATGTTCGACAATGCAGCATTGTCATAAAATAAACACCTTTGTAGCTCAAATCAACGCACCATTTCAGATTCGTGAATGAATGCCACGATACACTGATTACTCGGGACGTCCAGCGAAAGCACGAACCACCCTAAGGCGGCTATCCTCGGTCAGATTCTTAAGTATAATCAAGAGAGGCTGATAGAGATTTGGATTCCTGCTGTGTTGGGTCGTAGTCCAGATATTCAAATAAATCTACAAATAAATTTTCAAAGTTATTAGCTCTATTTACAAAATTGAATATTCCTTAAATTCAAACCCGGAAACTTTCATGCCCTTATCTGATTACTACCCTGATCTAATCTGTAATCTCCCAAAGTTCAGCGGCCGATTCGATGCGAGGAAATTGTCCGCTGAGAATTATGACGTACTATTTGCTACCTACCCTGCCGGCACCCTCATCGAACCGCACCGACACGACACAGACAATGTTGGCGTAATTACTAAAGGAGAACTGCTGCTAACTGTGGACGGCGCAACGACAACTATCTCGACTGGTCAGTGGTACCACGTTCCAGCTAACAAAGAACACAGCGCCGAATTTCGAGAAGATACCTGCGAGATTGAATTCTGGTTCACTGAATAATAAGCCTGCTTTTTTAACTCTGCAGCTAGCCGGCAACTCGCTCACTAACTAAGCGTTGATGTCATGGATTAAGAAGTGCAGTAAGCACAGAAGGCAGAGTCGGGTACTCCAACTGAATGCCAAGATCGGCTAGCTTATGTGAAGTAACTCGCGAGCTGCCTAGTAGCAGCGCCTCCCCCATTTCGCCGAAAAGCAACTTCACCATGAAACCTGGCAACGGCATAAAGTGAGGCCGATGCAGGGATTGCCCAAGATGTTCGCTGAAATCTAGATTACTAATAGGATGCTGGGCAACGAGGTTGATCGGTCCACTTTCGAGATTATTACTAATTAGCTTGTGGATAATTGCATAACGTCAGCGATGCTAATCCAACTCATACCCTGTAGCCCACTCCCAACGCGCTCGCCTAAGCCCAGCGTAAAGGGCCGCAGTAGTTTCTTAAGCACACCACCGAGTGGGCTAACACAATCCCGAATCTAAGATGAATAGTATTGATGCCAGCTGCCACAGCGGAAGCCGTCGCTTCTTCTCAAGCCTGCGCTACTTCTGCCAAAAAATTGCTGCCAACAGGGCTTTTTTCATCGACGTCGAATTCGCCAGTTTCACCGTAAAAGCCAATCGCTGATGCTGAAAGAAAGCTTCGAGGCTTGTTATCTGACTTCGCCAGCGCTGCAGCCAAAGCATGTGTCAATCGCTGCCTGCTATCCAGAATTTCGCGCTTCCTACCCTCGCTCCAGCGCTTGTCGGCAATACTGGGGCCTGCCAAGTTTATGACCGCTAATAGCGGGATTGACGGATCCATATGCACTCGGCCGGCAGCGCCATCAAAGTAGAACAGCGCGTCGCTGGAATGCCGACTTAGTTGATGGTCCGCGAAGCCACAGTGTGAGAGGTACTCAACCAGCGCACTACCTATCATTCCCGAGGCACCGGTAATCAGTATGTTATTGCTTTGGGTTTGTGACATGGAGTTATTTCCTGCTCTTCATCTAATAACCTAGGGTTACACTCATCTGTACCAACAAGATCACCCTGCTCTACTAAAGACAGGCAGTATGTTCATTTACGTTCACCACGGCTAAAAACTGTTGTTCAATTTTACCGGTTCGGTATATATCCAAAAAAACTGAATAGAGGTAACGGGCGTATTATTGTCTTTCCTTCCTTTAAAAAAGACGTCTAGAGGGAAGTAGCTCAATTTATTGTCCACGAAACAGGAAATATAATGACAAGAGCGATCGTAGTAGGAGCCAATAGCAGTATTGCCCAGTGTGTTGTCGAACAACTATTGAGTGGTCGCGTGGTCGAGCACGTTACCGCGATAAGCAGAAGCACAAACTCGCACCTGCAAGAAAAATTTGGTTCCAGGCTGCGGTGGGTATGCTGCGACTATTCTGAAGAAGCGATAAAAGAAGTGTGCGCCAATCTGCGCTCACCAGAGAACGACTTTTCTCACGTTTTTATTTGCAATGGCCTGCTGCACACAGAACAGATAGCACCCGAGAAACGTCTCAAGGATATCAACGCAGAAAAGCTCCAAACGCTCTTCCACGCCAATACCATTGTGCCGATGCTCTGGCTCGCCAACCTCGCTCCGCTACTGAGAAGTAAGAACGATTGCACGGTCGCCGTATTCAGTGCGCGTGTCGGGAGTATCGAAGATAATCGATCTGGTGGTTGGTATGCCTATCGAGCGTCAAAGTCGGCACTGAATATGCTTATAAAGACGGCTGGCATCGAATACCAGCGCTGCGCTCCCAATGTAAAGCTGATTGCGTTTCATCCTGGAACAACAGACACGCAACTCTCAAAGCCTTTTCAAGCGAATGTACCAGAAGGAAAGTTGTTCACGCCGAATTTTGTTGCGAGCTCCTTGGTTGGAATTATGAAAAACCTAAATAGAGAAAGCGGCGCGGAGTTTCTAGACTGGGCGGGGAAGCCTATAACTTGGTAACGGAACGCCTAAATTTGAGACATTATCCAGCACGACACGACAATGGCCAAACCAAGGCTCTGGTTTCTTAATGCAAAATAGCTGGAGTAAACTTAAGGCGCCAAGCTCGATCTAGCTTGTGTACCCCAATGACCATCAACCTTCGTCACTATATACAACGACTCGTAGGTGAAGAGAACTTCGTTGTCGCTGTTGAAACGTTGAAATACCGTAGCGATGTGCACTTTCTCCGATGAAACCAAGACTACATCTCGCGTTAGCCAATGAGAATGATCCCATCCTGATCTCGGTAGAGTTTCAAACGCAAGTGTTTGAGCGAACTCTTCTGCACTATCCCAAACAGTTACGCTGCCACTTGCGAATCGAACATGAGGATAGTTCAGCGACGCGGCCCATGCTTCAGGATCTCTAGCATTAAAGCCCAGCATGAATGCATCCATCGCTCCCATTGCCCCGGCAACTGCTTCTTCTTCCTCCGCGGAATTTTGTGCTACTGCACTGATGCTTAGAACAATGAGTGCAACTAAGACGCAGAGTTGTTGAAAAAAACGGCTGCTAATACTGGAGAAATAATTCACGGTGCCACCTTCTATTCAATAGTAGTTAGCCCAGAATAGCAGGAATAGTAATTGAGAAGAAGACTGTCCATTTTCATCCAGGTCGGTCTAGGAAAAGGCAGTTCTGTACACCCATTCTAAGCAGGCAGATGGCCAACCTTCACCCATAGCAAGGTCTCTTCTTCAACATAGGGCGTGTGTGTGCTCATGTGCGGGCCGCGTATCCAAGTGCCGGCGGGATAGCGCCCATGCTCATCGATGAACTCACCGCTGATGACAAAAATTTCTTCGCCACCCATATGTACATGTCTATGAAATTGTTCTCCCTTCGGCCAATGTACTAGGGCGATCGATTCGGTTTCGAACTGATGCAGGGGCAACACTTTTAGAATTCCCTGGCCTGGCAGCCACCTCGCCTTACCGGTATCGATACACACATGGCTATCGTCGTCCTCTGCGAACTGATGTAGCTTGATCAATATTTCACACCCGTGGTTACTAAAAGGAGAATGTCTAAAACCCTCTGGGTTTCTAAAGTAAGTTCCCGCACCATAGTCGCTGATCTCGTCGGAAAAGGTGCCAGATAGCACTAATATTTCTTCGCCAAGTGGGTGGCCATGCTCAGAGAGTTTCGCTCTGGGGTCGTAGCGCACAACGCTAGTCGCATGCCCCTGTTCTGCATCTTCGCGAGCAAGAGGCTTGCGCCACACATCAGGCTTCGGACTCGCCACCCATTCCTGGGAGTTGCTATCGACAACAACTCTCTTGCTGAATTCCATGTTTATCATTTGCTAACTCGACTTTGTTCGTGAAAGTAAGTCTATCTAGAAATCATCGAAAGCTATTTCAGCATAGCTGCCATTGATGGCGTACTCGCGCGATTGTAGGTAAATACCTTTTACAAACAGATAGGCATCTCCTATTATCAGATCATCGAATGACAGGTAATCTGCGCGCCTATCGGTACTCTTTGTTGCCAGCAGACTATTTCTAGATGACACATGATCGATCGACTCAATAGGGTCAGCCACGGTATCTACGCTAAAGCCCAGCGCATCGCGTGCTGTGCTAGGCCCAATAATTGGCAGCACGAGATAGGGCCCAGAACCTACGCCCCAGTGCGCGAGAGTCTTACCGAAATCCTGTCTATTCTTATGGAGATTAAAAGCTGGCCCGGCAACGTCAAACAAACCCGCAACACCCACTGTGCTATTTACTGCAAAGCGTCCAAAGTCTTTTGCCGCCTGAGTAAATTTCAGTTGCAGAAGATCGTTTACACCGACACGTACGTCATCTAGGTTGTTAAAGAAATTTCTAACGCCTGTCTTCGCTACCTTAGGGGTAAAATTGTCATAGCCACTCGCCAAGGGCTTCAAAACCGCGTGATCCAAAGCGACATTAAAACCAAAGGTGACCCGGTTGACCTTTTCGAACGGATCATACTCGGTAGCGGCATAGGCTGACGAGCAAGTCAGCAGCAGGAATAAAAAAATTGCCATAGCCATGTCCAACGGTTGCGACAATCGCTGCGATGACAATTCAAGAAGAGCTTGAAACCTTGGAGTAGCTGCGTGTCTGTGCTTAGTAGTCATAATTTTTTCCTCTAAATCAGCTGGTCCTTTAAACGTTACAGGCTCTTCCAATGTCTTTTGTTCCGGTCCGTTATGATTTATTATTAGACCGGTCTATTATTAATATCGCCAAAAAAAGGGACGCCCTGATGAGACGCGCGCAGAGAGTTATAGGCTCGACTCCGCGATGGCTACTATACTTTTAGTCGTCATAGTGACATTGGTATTTATTACTTCTATGGGCATCGTAGGTCTCGCTGTATTCGGCATTAACAGACGGCGCAAGCAGATCGGAACGCACCGTGCGCTGGGCGCCACCCAGGTCGAAATTCTGCGCCACTTCATGATAGAGAACTTCTTTATATCAGCCCTAGGAGTAACGTTAGGCGCAGTGTTTACGATTGGCTTCAGCATCATGCTTTCGTCATTGTTCGAATCGCCGACCATGGACTGGTATTACACGCCTATGGGTATGATAATTCTCACCCTCATCGGACAAATTGCGGTCCTCGGCCCGTCAGCTCGCGCCGCTCGAATCCAGCCTGCGATCGCTACACGCTCTATTTGATTCTTGTAGTAGATCGAGCATCGCTATCTGCTAAGCTAGGCACTCCTTAAAAAAGAGTGCCTAGCTTATGTTCCGATCTAAGTCACGACTGTATCTAATTGTAGCTACATGCCTCTTCGCCCTGCTAAACCTCCCCGCGCAGGCCGCCGAGGAGATTGGGTTGCTAAGCAATAGAATAGCCATAGCCGAAGCACTTACTCAATACCCCTATCGTTGGGATTCCAAAAGCACTCAATCCTTCGCAGATCTGTTTACTGAAGACGCAGTGATGGAGAGGTGGCGAAAAGATGCTTTGATAGAAGGGTCTAGGCTGCAGGGAAAGGTCGCTATTTTCAGATACGCGAAAAATGCCCATACTGGTCGCCTCGCCGACCGGCAAACCCGACACCATTTCTCGAACCTTGTATTTCTGGAACTTTCTGAACGAAATGCCGTCACAGAAAACATGGCATTGATAACTCATCAAACCGTAGAAGACGCAGCCGCTCGAATCTCTAGCTCCGGCATCTATCGAATCAGTTGGGAAAAATCTTCAGACGAATGGAAGATTACCAAGCGAATTCTCTTCGTCGACAGCTCCCCCACGAATTAGACGGATTAAGAAAAACGTCAAAAAATGCGATAGGGTCGGAAGACTGACAAAGTCGCGCTATGATGGCGTGATAACCTATTTCTGCTAAAGCCGATGCTATTAGCTAACTCCTCCTAATTGTAAGATCACACAGCAATGAAAAAACAAATTCTATTTATTCTGAGCCTACTCTCAACCCTGCTACTAAGTAATGGCGCCAATGCCGCTGAGAATGGCTGGATCAGAGGGAGCTGCGAGAGCGGTTCTAGCGTCTATCGCTGGACAGATGGTAATCGCTACGATGGCCAGTGCCTCAACAATTTGTTCCAGGGTCAAGGCACGCTCACGCTAGTGAATGGCGATCGCTACGAAGGTCAGTTTCGAGATAACCAAAAGAACGGTCGCGGGGTGTATTTTTTCTCCAGTGGCGATCATTATGAAGGACAATTCGCTAACGGGCTTCGGCATGGCCAAGGCGTACTAAGTCGCGCTAACGGAGAGCGCTTCGTTGGTCGTTACCTAAACGGTAAGAAGACGGGTCGCGGTACATTTTATTTCCTGAACGGCGATCGCTACGAGGGCAATTGGACGGAAGATCTCTTCGAAGGTCAGGGCTCCTACTATTCCGCCAACGGAAATAGCTTCGAGGGCCAGTGGCGCGCTGGGCAAAAGTTGCAGGGTACATTCCGTTGGGAAAATGGTAATCGCTACGAAGGGCAATTCCAATCAGACAAACGTAATGGCCAAGGCACATTCGATTGGCAAAATGGCAATAGCTACACTGGGCAATGGCGCGATGATCAGCAGCACGGTTGCGGTGAGAAAGAGTGGGCAAATGGCGAACGCTATGAGGGCCAGTGGCAGAACAACGATAAGAATGGTCAGGGCACGCTACATTTCGTGAATGGAAATCGCTTTAGCGGGGGGTTTCAAGACGACAGAATTAGCGGCCAAGGCACCTACTTTTTCGCCAATGGAGATCATTATGTCGGCCCTTGGCTACGCGGTGAGCGCGATGGTCGTGGCACCTACACCAATGCTAGCGGCAGTTCGCAGGCAATGGAGTTTCGTGGTGGACAGCGAATCAATAACTAAGGCCAATTTCACAGGGGTACTCAGCTGCGAAGCTTATAACCTGTCTTAAATAGATAGTAGACCACGCCCAGACACGCAAACATAAAGATAAGAATACTCGCCAGACTCAACATCACGTTGACCTCAGAGATCTCGTAAAAACTCCAGCGTAGACCACTCACCAAGTACAACACTGGATTAAAATGAGAGATCGTCTGCCACGGCTCCGGCAGCATATCCGTAGAATAGAAACTACCCCCAAGAAAAACCAGTGGCGTCACCAGTAACATCGGCACTATCGAGAGCTTCTCGAAATTGTCTGCCCAAATTCCCAAAATAAATCCGAATAGACTGAATGATATTGCTGTAAGCAGGATGAATACCATCATCAGGATGGGGTGAGCAATCTGCAGGTCGATGAAGAAACTCGCCGTAATCAGAATGATTATGCCCAGTATAACGGCTTTGGAGGCGGCGGCACCGACATATCCCAACACCACCTCGAGAGTGGATACTGGTGCGGAAAGCATCTCATACACCGTACCAACGAATTTCGGGAAGTAGATACCAAACGAAGCATTCGAGATGCTATGAGTCAGCAAGTTAAGCATGATCAACCCAGGCACGATAAATGCGCCATAACTAATTCCGCTTACCTGATCGATTCTTGAGCCGATTGCCGCTCCGAAGACGATGAAATACAAAGATGTGGTGATAACCGGTGCGACAATACTCTGTACCAGGGTACGCTTGGTGCGTGCCATTTCGAATTTGTAGATCGCCATAATGCCGTAGATATTCATGACGACTCCTCAACTAGATTAACAAAAATTTCTTCCAGAGAACTCTGCGTCGTGTTCAAGTCACGAAACGCAATGCCGGCCAACTTAAGATCATCCATCAATGCGGTGATGCCAGTGCGATCTCCGGTCGTAGTAAAGGTATAAACTAGCTGCAACCCGTTCTCGCTAAGCTCAAGTTCGTAGTCGGCCATACTTTCGGGTAAAACGCTCAATGGATCACAGAGATCGAGGATCAACTGCTTCTTGCCAAGCTTCGCCATCAACTTGCTTTTATCTTCGATCAGAATGATCTCGCCGTTGTTAATTACTCCAACTCGGTCCGCTATCTCTTCTGCCTCTTCGATATAGTGCGTGGTTAGAATGATCGTTACGCCTTCAGCTTTTAACTCGCGCACGATCTCCCACATGTGTTTCCTAAGATTGACATCCACACCCGCTGTTGGCTCGTCGAGGAATAATACCGTCGGCTCATGGGAGAGCGCCTTTGCGATTAATACACGACGCTTCATGCCTCCGGACAAGGTCATGATCATATCGTCTTTCTTGTCCCACAAAGACAAGGAGCGAAGTACTTTCTCGATATGCCCCGCATTCGGTGGCTTACCAAACAAGCCGCGACTAAACGAGACAGTATTGAATACAGTCTCGAAGGAATCTGTGGTGAGCTCCTGAGGAACTAGGCCAATGATCGAGCGAGTCTTGCGAAAGTCTTTAATGATGTCGTAGCCATCTACGCTCACTGTGCCAGAGCTAGGATTCACGATGCCACAGATGACTGAGATCAGAGTTGTCTTGCCAGCACCGTTCGGCCCGAGTAGCGCGACAATCTCCCCTTTCTCAATTTCGAGATTGATGTCTTTGAGTGCTTGAAAGCCGCCCGAATAGAATTTATTCAAGCCTTTGATTCGCAAAATAGGATTTTCGTCAGAGTTCATGGGCAAAAGAGTATGAACACTGTCACAGGCAAATACAACCGACGTCTAAAAGGGACTATTCGGCATCGGCGCTTGGGGCGCTGCCTCAATCTGCTACTAAATCCGCAAGACAGCGGCAGGCTGTTATGGCGATATTGTCCATCGGCGTGCTACTTTACCTGCTTATCGTATTTGCTACGGTATTGAGCAAGACATATCCAAACTGTGCTGCGACCATCGAGTAAATAGGGTGGTGGAAATGCTCCGAACGAATAAGTCAGCTATCACTATGAGAAGACGCAAATGAACCAATTAAGCAGCAAGTCCACGCACTCGAAATTTTTAGAGACGTTGAATGTAATAAAACTGAGAAGAACATATCTACTCTTATTGTCCGTATTCTTTTTCACGTTTTCTGGCTATGCGCAGGACACTGTTGAGCCCTCACTGAACACTGAAGAGCGTGAGCTCACTTCTTGGCTGGATTCGCAGGAAGAAAACATGCTCGACATGCTCGAGCGGATCACCAACATCAATTCAGGAAGTCTCAACAAGCAGGGCGTCAATGAACTTGCTTCGATATTCAGCGAGGAGTTGCGGCAGCTAGGTTTTTCTCTCTCAACCCTCCCCGGAGAAGTCATCGAGATGCCGAGTTGCCCAGGCAGCGATTACAATGTTGATGTTGCCGACCATATTCTTGCCAGCAAGAGTGGCAGTGGCTCAAAGCTATTAATGATGGGCCATCTGGATACGGTGTTTCCGCCGGGCAGCCCGTTCCAAGAATTTAGTCGCGAAGGTGACACCATGTATGGACCTGGCGTTTCCGACATGAAGGGCGGCTTGGTCGTGATGCTGTACGCACTCAAGGCGTTAAACGAGAACGGCGAGTTGGGTGATAAGTCTATTACCGTATTACTCAATAGCGACGAAGAAATGGGTTCACTCTCGTCGAGAAAGTATCTTGAAGAACAGGCACTACTGCACGACTGGGGCCTAGTGTATGAATCTTCTGGCAACAATCGACTTACGCGGGAACGAAAGGGATTGGGTCAGGCGCGTTTCGTCGTGCACGGCAGAGCCTCTCATGCGGGCGGTGCTCACGAACAAGGCAGGTCGGCGATCAAAGAGCTAGCCTACAAGATCGTGCAAATTGAGAACATAACCGACTATGAAACCGGAGTGACCGTCAACGTGGGCGTGATCAGCGGCGGCGAAGCACGCAATACAATCGCCCCCTGTGCTGAAGCACTAATAGACCTGCGCTATCCAGAATCACAGCAAGGCATTGATGCAGTCGCGCAGTTCGAAGAAATTTTCGGTAGCGTCTTTAGCTACCCAATAGATTCCGGAGAATTAACGACAGAAAGTTGGACCAATCTACATCGCCCGGCAAAGATAGCCACACCTGAGTCGGACTATCTATTGAACAAGACCATCGCCATTGGCCGCCTGTTAGGACAGGAGCTAGGGATTGGTGATTCCGGCGGGGGCACCGATGGATCGCTTACCCAGGCAGTTGGGCTACCGACGCTGGATTCCCTAGGCAGCGCCGGCACCGGCGCCCATTCCAATAGGGAGCAGGGCCGCGTGAGTTCACTGGTCGAACGCGCAAAACTCAGCGCGGTACTTATCCGTAGACTGGCAGCAGAATAAGTGTTTTCATGCTGTAGATCGAAGCCCAGTCCATGAACTGGGCTCCCAGTGCCGGTTAGATTCTTTTGACCCCTAAAAAATAATAACGCTGAGGACAGCGAATGACTGCGAACACCGATAGTAGCTCCGAAAACACCTCGGAAGATTCAGCGTCCAACTTATCGCCAGAAAAAGTAGCTGCCGCCAAGGCCTACCAGAACCCTTATTACCGTTATCTAGTGTTAGGCATTCTCACCGCCGCCTACGTCTCCAATTTCGTAGACAGGCAGGTCATCAATGTTCTCGCGCAGTTCATCATCGACGACCTGCAGATTAGCGATGGTCAATTCGGCATGCTATCCGGCCTCGCTTTCGCATTGATCTACACAACCCTCGGCATACCCATCGCGCGTTTGGCCGACATTAGCAACCGACGCAATATCATCGCCATATCCATCACCATATGGAGCGTGATGACCGCTCTCTGTGGAGCGGCAAATAATTTCTTTCAGTTATTCATGGCTAGGTTTGGCGTCGGTGTTGGAGAAGCAGGCGGATCGCCTCCAGCTCACTCAATAGTCTCCGATATTTTCCCAGCGGAGCAACGGGCTACGGCTTTATCCATCTATTCTCTCGGAGTATACGGCGGCATTCTGGTCGGCACGATCGGCGGCGCCTATCTCGTTCAATATTTCAATTGGCGTGTCGCTTTTGTAGTGGTCGCCATCCCTGGAATATTTCTTGCGCTACTCGTTAGATTCGTAATCAAGGAGCCACCTCGCGGCATGGCCGAATCGCGCAAAGACGTGGCGCCACCCGGCTTTCTGCGTGTACTGCATTTCCTTTGGGATAGAAAATCGTTTAGACATCTTTCTTTTGCCTGCGCACTACACGCCTTCGTAACCTATGGCATGGGCAACTTTATGCCGCTATTTCTCGGGCGCGTCCATGGCATGCCGATTCTAGATGTGGGTTGGTACTACGGTCTGATTGCGGGCATCGGTGGTTTGGCCGGCACCTTCTTTGGTGGTTGGATGTCAGATCGAATGGCTAACAAGACCGGGGACAAGACTTGGTATATTTGGATACCCTTCATCTCAACGGTGTTGGCAATCCCTTTAGGATTGGTTACTTTTTTGCTGATGCCCAATGGGTATAGCGCAGCATTCTCTTACTTTCTGCCGGTATTTTGTGGTGGATGGTATCTAGCGCCCTGCATTGCTTCGACTCACTTCTTGGTTGGCATTCGCATGCGCGCCATGGCATCGGCGATCTTGCTGTTCATGTTGAATTTAATCGGCTTAGGACTGGGCCCGATGCTAACTGGCTTCATGAGCGATTATTTCGAACCAACTTACGGCTCTGATTCGCTACGCTACGCGATGTCGGTCACGCTGATGGTGAATATCTGGTGCGCCTTCCACTATTGGAAAGCGACTCACACGATTGCAGCAGATTTCGATAGGGCTCCAGATTAACTGGGGTATTACTAGAACGACTAGATCGCCTCGAGAGCCTGGGTGATCTTGCTGACGCCGATTACCTCGAGGCCTGGGATTTTGTTCTTCGGCGCATTCGCCTTTGGTACGATAGCTCTAGTGAAGCCATGCTTAGCAGCCTCCTGTAATCGCTCCTGTCCACCCGGCACAGGTCGAATCTCACCCGCTAAGCCCACCTCCCCGAACACGACCAAATTCTTAGGTAGGGATTTATCCTGAAAGCTGGATACAATCGCGAGCAACAATGCCAAATCGGCACTTGTCTCGGTCACTTTGACCCCGCCCACTACGTTAACGTAGACATCCTGATCCGCCATATACAATCCGCCATGACGGTGCAGCACAGCTAACAGCATTGCTAGGCGATTCTGCTCAAGACCAACTGCAACACGACGCGGGTTGCCCAATTGACTGCCATCGACAAGAGCTTGAATCTCAACCAGCAGCGGGCGCGTGCCCTCCCACAACACCATGACTATCGAGCCCGGTGTGTCTTCTTCAGTTCTCGCCAAAAATATCGCTGAGGGATTCTTAACTTCTTTGAGCCCGGTCTCCGTCATGGCAAACACGCCTAGCTCGTTGACTGCACCGAAGCGGTTCTTCTGCCCACGTAGGATGCGATACTTACTGTCGTTGCCACCCTCCAACATGATGAAGCAATCGATCATATGCTCCAACACTTTGGGGCCCGCCAGATTGCCATCTTTCGTCACGTGACCAACCAGGAACAGAACCGTGTTGGTCTGCTTGGCATACTGAATAAGGTAAGCGGCGCACTCGCGCACTTGAGAGACGCTGCCTGGCGCCGACGCTACATCGCCGCTATGCATAACCTGAATCGAGTCCACAACCAACAGCTGTGGCTGATGCTCCTGCGCCGCTTTGCAGATCTGCTCAACATTGGTCTCGGCCAACATCTTTAAATTCTTCTCAGGCAAATTCAAACGCTTCGCTCGCATGCCAACCTGCTGCAAAGATTCCTCTCCAGTGACATACAGGGCTGGCTTTCCAGTATTTGCTAACAGGCACATTATTTGTAGTAAGAGCGTACTCTTGCCAGCGCCCGGATTGCCGCCAATTAGAATCGCCGACCCCGGCACGAGACCGCCACCAAGAACGCGATCCATCTCACTGATGCTGCTGCTAAAACGCGGGAGGGCCTCTAGGTCTATGTCGGAAAGATTTTGTACATTAGATTTAGCGCCGGAATAACCCTGTTTGCGGAAGTCGGCCTTGGTTGCCGGCGAGGTACTACTGCTATTGCCTAGGTTAATTTGCGATAGCGTATTCCATGCCTTACAGGAGGCACACTGTCCCTGCCATTGACCATGTTCAGTGCCACAGTCTGTGCAGACGAATGCGATTTTGTTTTTAGACATACTCTGTATTCAATTTTTTGTAGTTTGTTTTGTTACTAACTGGACGAAGGAAAACGCATCACAGTCGTTCCTCAGTATAGACAAATTCAACTCGTTTAGTGACTTTGCAGAATAATTCATAAGAGATTGTATCGGCGTGCTGGGCTACCTCATCAGCCGGAAGCCCGTCTCCCCAAAGCACTACTTCATCGTCTAGCTGTACCGTATCGAGCCCTGTCAGGTCGATCGCTATCGTGTCCATAGACACTCGGCCTAGTAGGGCGGTGCGTTGTGCCCCGTCTTTGGTTTTTACAAGAACTGGCGTACCATTCTTCGCCGAGCGCGGATAACCATCAGCGTAACCTATAGAGACAATTCCCACTCGTGTGTCTTGCTTACAACGATGAGTCGCGCCATAGCCTATCGTGCCCCCGGCCTCGACTGTGTTGATGGCGAAGATCTTCGCGCAAAGCGTCATAACAGGCAGCAGCCCAATTTCCTGCGCAGTACGATTAGTAAAAGGCGATCCGCCATACAACATAAACCCGGGCCGCACGAATTGATGATGCGTTTGGGGAAGTGACAATATGCCGGCCGAAGCGGCGAGGCTTGCCTGCACCGGCCCCTGAGTCGAGCTTGCGATCTGCTGTTTAAGCGAGTCGAACTCCGCTATCTGCCTTTGTGTGAGTTCCACCGCGGATTTACTCTCGGGATCGTCGGCGCTGGCGAGATGAGACATGAGTACGACCTCTGTATCAGGGTGCCTATGCAAGTCGCCATAGACTCGCAAGGCCTGTTCTTTGTCGAAGCCGAGTCGATTCATACCGCTATTGAACTTCACCCAAACTCTGCCAACCCCTGAAAGGATTTCAGTCTGCAGATATTTATCGATTTCCTCAAACTGGTACATCGAATGAATCATCGGCTCAATCTTGTGATTGAGGCAGAGATCCATTTCCGCTTTGTTGCGAAATCCAGAAAGTAGGAGGATTGGAGTACTGATACCGAGGGTACGCAGCTCCATGGCTTCTTCCATAGAGGCCACAGCAAGGGCTGCAAATTCCCTGTGCATCGCATTCAGTGCCAATGCCACTTTTTCGACGCCATGGCCGTACGCGTTCGCCTTTATCACAGGAACGACTTGTGATTCAGGACAATGAGCATTTACTTGCGAGAGGTTTTTCTTGAGCGCACGTAGGTCTATCGTAGCCCAAGCTCTAGGTGAGGAGTCAATCATGATCGATCCGGATAAGTGGCGGCGTGGCTATCCATGGGTGTAGCTGTCGTCGTACCTCGGTTGTGCATGATTCTCGAAGCGAGTGTACTTACCAACGAAGCTCAGTCTTACCGTGCCGATGGGGCCGTTACGGTGCTTACCGATAATCACCTCGGCTACTCCCTTGTCCGGCGAGTCCTCGTTGTAGACTTCGTCTCGATAGATGAAGGAGATAATATCCGCGTCCTGCTCGATCGCACCCGATTCACGCAAGTCCGACATTACTGGCCGTTTGTTTGGTCGTTGTTCGAGGCTACGATTGAGCTGCGACAACGCTATAACTGGACACTCGAACTCGCGCGCCAACAACTTCAATGATCGTGATATCTCAGAGATCTCGCCGACGCGATTATCACCGAAGCCTTTGATTTGCATTAGCTGTAAATAGTCCACTACAACCATACCTAGGCTGCCATGCTCACGCACGATTCTACGTGCTCGCGCGCGCATCTCCATCGGGCTCAACGCAGCACTGTCGTCGATGAAAAGGGGTCGGTCTTTAAGTTTCGCCACGGCATTATTAAAGCCCGGCCAGTCTTCTTCAGTTAATTTTCCGGTACGCAGTTTCGTCTGATCAAGCTTGCCTATAGAAGAGAGCATACGAAAGATCAGGCTCTGTGCCGGCATCTCGAGGCTGAAGACCAGTACTGGCTCATCAGTACTCATCACTGCATTCTCAACCAGATTCATGGCAAATGCCGTCTTACCCATCGAGGGTCTTCCGGCGACGATAACCAAATCCGATTTCTGCCAGCCGGAGGTCATCTCATCAAGATCGGTAAAGCCAGTGGACAGTCCCGTGAGGCTGCCATCTAAGCCCGCAAGTTCATCGATTCTATCCACGGCCTTGCTGAGCAAAGGATTGATCGGGACAGGGCCTTGATCCTGCGGCCGCTCATCCGCAATGCTAAAGACTTCTTGCTCAGCCTCGTCCAAGACGACCGCGGCCTTCTTTCCACCGGTGTTGTAGCCACTGTTGGCAATACCATTGGCGACACTGATCAGGCGGCGCAGGATTGCCCGCTCACGGATGATCTCGGCGTAGGCATGGATATTTGCCGTGCCTCTAGCATTGTCTGTCAACTCGCTAAGGTACTCAATGCCGCCAGCACTTTCTAATTCATTCAGGCTATTAAGGGATCCCATCAATGTCACGACATCGATAGGACTTCTGTCTTCGCTCTGCTGTGACATTACTCGGAAGATGATCTGATGCTCAGGACGATAAAAATCCTCGGGAAGAAGCACATCTGCCAAATTGTCCCATTCCGTGTTATCCAGCATCAGACCACCCAATACTGCCTGTTCCGCATCAACCGAATGAGGAGGCACTTTCAATGCCGCTACATTACTAATTGCAAGATTCTGTGGACTATTGGGGCTATCGAATGACATCTTTTGCTTCTACTTGTTCTGCTATTTGTACGTTTGATAATACTGGAATTTGGCCGAAAAAAAACACCATCTGAGCTAACAGATGATGTTTTATGAAAACTAATTGGTCGAGGCCTAGAATCAGCCCATGATGACCCGGTCTTAGTCTTCCTTTGTCTCTTCTTCGGCTTGCTCAACTGCATCTGCTTCAGCGGCTTCGGCCTGTTCGATCTCTTCGATCATGCTTCCGTCTGCGCTGACGCCTGCAGCGGCATCAAGCCCCTGCACTGCAAGGTTGATAGTCGCTGTCACTGCGTAGCCAAGATCCAATACGACCGCAAAGCTGCCTAGCTCGCGAATAACACCATTTGGCAGCAATACCTCTGCCTTAACGATATCGGACCCGCATTGCGCGTTCAAAGCATCCGCAATATTCTGAGTACCAACAGAGCCGAATAGTTTGCCTTCATCACTCGCGTTAACCTGCATGCTAAGCGAGGTATCAGCAACGACAGCCTGGCGCTTCTGCGCGGCGGCCACGTTCGAATCGTGAGCAGCCATTAGCTCAGCTCTACGACCTTCAAAATCAGCTAGGTTCTGCTTTGACGCAGGTATAGCTTTTCCCTTAGGGAACAGAAAATTGCGCGCAAATCCAGATTTCACTGTAGCGGTATCGCCGATTTCACCTAGGTTTGCCATTTTCTCAAGCAGGATAACGTTCATTGGTTCTTCCTCATCTCTAAATCTTTTCTGGCAATGATTGCCAGTACTTTATTCCGTTTACGCCGGCTTCTGCAGGCGCGTTCTAAAATCGTACCAGCTATCTAAAAGTGCAAGCAGCACGATCAAATTCGCTATTAATGGCAACACGATTAGTGCGTACAGCACAGCTAACCAGAGGCTCGATAACTTCTTCGCCGCCACCACCGCATGTATTAGGGCAAGCCCTGAGAACATCAGCGGTAAAACCAAATACAGCATCCAAGCTTGCGGGATGAGTATTCCAAAATTTGCCAGCATCATTGAGCCGACTAGGATCAGCGCTACTTTTTGTTCTACCCGCAGTCCATGGAATTCTTTTTGAAATCCACCGGGATTGAACACTGCAGCCTGCATCCAGCGAGACAGCATTAGTAGGACTATGGAGAGAAACATATAGACCGCGCCCATAAAGCTGGTCAGAACATTTCTCAGCGCATCCAGTTGCTCGCCTTGTATGCCGTTTGCATCGAAGTAGGGCCGCATCTGCATAAAAGCAAAATCCAACACTGCCGGCTGCAACCGCAAATAAACCTCTACGCAAATGCCAATGGCAATTGCACCTAACAAGGTAAATTCCCAAGACTCTGTAGCTCGCAGAAGCCCTGCCAATCCGGTAATTCCCAACAACATAATCAAGGGAACTGGATCGCCTGCTACGGCCCACCCACCAATCGGTAAAATGGCCCAAACTAAAACTTGCGTGGCCTCGGTCAAACCTTTGCGTAATACGACTAAGCCAACTACTACCGGGCTTAAAAAATTTAAAATCGGTATTAGGCCTAACAGCAGCACCGCCATTATGGCTTGCTTGCGTCCCTTCATTACGAATTCAGCAAGGCCGCGCATACTTATAACCTTTTAAACCTGATGACTATCCGTGTAAGGAATCAACGCCAAGTAGCGCGCACGCTTAATTGCTGTTGAAAGCTGACGCTGATAGCGAGCCTTTGTGCCTGTGATTCTGCTAGGGACAATCTTGCCCGTCTCAGAAACATACGCTTTCAAAGTTTCAAGATCTTTGTAATCTATTTGTACTGTGCCTTCTGCTGTGAATTTGCAGAATTTACGTCGTCTAAAATAACGAGCCATAATTTTTATCCTGTCTATCTATCTCTATTCTTTCTAGGAAAGGGTTTGGAAGTTGCAGTAACTTAGTCCTGCTTCTCTGCATCAGCTTCAGGTGCAGCCGCTTCTTCAGCTGGTGCTTCTTCAACAACAGGAGCCTCTTCAGCAGGAGCGGCAGCTTCTTCAGCTGCTTTTGCTGCGGCGGCTTTCGCTGCCGATGCGGCGGCGGCGTCATCTTCCATCTTGCGCTTCTGCTCGGCACGTTGCTTGCGCTCTTTACCTTCGCGCTCGCCCTTCAGAATAAAAGTTTCTTCCGTTACAGGCGCCTTTGTCTTAATAACAAGGTTACGAATAACCGCGTCATTAAAGCGAAATAGAGTAGTAAGTTCTTCCAAAGCTTCACCGTTACACTCAATGTTCATGAGTACGTAGTGTGCTTTGTGAATCTTATTTATTGGGTAGGCGAGTTGGCGTCTGCCCCAGTCTTCCAATCGGTGAATCTGTCCACCGCTATCGGCCATCAACTGAGTATAGCGCTCGATCATCCCTGAGACCTGTTCGGACTGGTCGGGATGCACCAAGAATACAATTTCATAGTGTCTCATAGAGACTCCTTCTGGGTTAATGCCTTCCTCAGCACTGATGTGCGCGGTAAGACAAGGAGTTATGTAGCTACGGAAACTAGTCCCGCAGATAAAAACGAGGGGGAATTCTAGGGATTCTGAGTGGGGGATGCAAGCTTTACTCTTACTTAGAGGGGCTAAATCACGGTTAATAGGCCGTTTATTGCTATTTGATTGCGCGCCGGATGACTATTGCCTATTTATTACTTAACTCATATTTAACTATTACTGCTAATTCGCTGCCTACGGGCCTCATACAGACAGACTCCCGTCGCCACTGATACATTTAGACTGCTTAGCGCGCCCGCCATAGGGATAGATATCAGAAAGTCGCAACTCTTGCGCGTTAGACGGCGTAGGCCACTGCCCTCCGAGCCCATGATCAACGCTATCGCACCGCTGAAATCCTGATCATAGACGGAGCTGTCAGCCTGATCGGCGGCTCCTACGAGCCAAATGCCCTCTTCCTTCAGCTTGTCCAGACAACGAGCTAGGTTCGTCACCGTGGCGAGATTGACCGTTTCAGCAGCCCCGCAGGCCACCTTGCGTACTGTAGCGTTCAGGCTTGCGGAGTTATCTTTGGGAATAATCACGGCATCGACGCCTGCCGCGTCTGCGCTGCGTATGCAGGCCCCTAGGTTATGAGGATCGGTAACACCATCCAGTATCAGTAATAAAGGTGGATGGTCTAGACCCTTCAGCAACTCGAACAGGCTATTTTCCGACAGAGTGCTGTTTTCGAATTCCGCGATGGCGGCGACACCCTGATGCACTCCCTCAAATTCTCTCTCGAAGGCTTTCTTGCTGAGCTCTTCTACCGTTACATTCCCGCCAGCCGCTAGCTGGCGAAGCTCATTGATGCGCTTGTCGTTTCTGCCAACCTGGATTAGTAGGCGGCTTACAGATTCGGGTCGCTGAACGAGTAGTTCGGAAACCGCATGTATGCCGATTACTTTTGCCTGATTGTCTTTTTCGTTCTTCATGGTGATCGTCGTTATTTTTGTTAAGACCGAGTTTACACTTTCGACTAAGCTAGCAGCTACGCTTTAGGCTTCGCGCTCGGTTTCTTTCTGCGACTAGACGAAGGTTTCTTTTTAGGCTTTCCAGATTCAGCACTGGTCTTCTTTCCAGGAGTCTTTGTCGCAGTAGACGCTCCCTTACCAGATTTAGACTCCACATTTGCTTGGCGCTTCTTGTGCTTCAATTTCTTAGAGGGCTTCGGCTTCTTCGAAGAATCTGTTTTCTTCTTGGCGTGATTTTCTTTCTTCGATTGCGGCTTTTTAGAGTCCGGTTTTTTGGCTTTCGACTTGCCGAATTTTTTAGCCGACTGCTTCAGGCCAACCATCTGCAGGTCGATCTTCTTTTCATCTAAATCAACGCGCACAACTTTGACTTCAACGCTGTCACCCAGACGATAGGTCTTCTGGCTGCGCTCACCACTCAGACTATGATGCACTGGGTCGAAGTGGTAGTAGTCGTTGCTAAGCTCGCTAATATGCACCAAGCCTTCGACGTAAATTTCATTTAGCTCTACAAACAAACCAAAACTCGTCACCGAGGTAACAGTGCCAATGAACTCGTCTCCCACCCGGTCCTGCATGTATTCGCATTTCAGCGCATCGATGACGCTATAGCTCGCGGCATCAGCGCGACGCTCAGAAGTAGAACAGATCACGCCCAACTCGACCATCTGTTTTAAGTCGAATGGGTAAATTGCTTTCTTCGCAAGATCAGCCGCTCCGGGCTGCTTCTTAACATGAGCGCCGGGCTTGTTACGAACTAGGTAACGGATGGCACGATGCACCAACAAGTCTGGGTAACGACGAATGGGCGAAGTGAAGTGCGCATAGGCATCATAGCCCAAACCGAAATGCCCTAAATTATCAGGCGAATAGACCGCCTGCATCAAGGAACGAATCAGCATCGTCTGCAATAAAATACGATCGGGGCGACCCGCCATCTGCTTCAGTACATACTGATAGTCCGCGGGCTCTGGCTTGTCTCCACCTGGTAGATGCAGATCCAGCTCCTTGAGGAACATGCGCAAATTATCTAGCTTCGCCGGATTCGGGCCTTCATGCACACGGTACAGAGCGGGCAGCTTAGAGTTTTCCAAAAGGCGTGCCGCAGCGACGTTCGCGCACAGCATGCATTCTTCGATCAAGCGATGCGCGTCGTTGCGAAACACCGGGACGATCTCTCGTATCTTCCTATCTTCACCGAATACGATGCGCGTTTCCGTCGTGTCGAAATCCATAGCGCCGCCACTATCTCTTACGGCTCTTAGCGCATGGAAAAGAGAATACAGATTCTCAAAGTGCTCAATGAGGGACTCATGACGCTTCTTAATAGTTGCCTGTATGCTCTTCTGAGCATCGTTCTCGGCAAGTTCCACGATATCGGAAACTTCGTTGTAGGTCATACGCCCATGAGAATGGATAACTGCTTCATAAAAACTGTAGTCAGTCATCTCACCACTTGCCGAGATCTCCATCTCGCACACCATCGTCAGTCTGTCGACTTTGGGCTTCAATGAGCAGAGGCCATTGGAAAGTTTTTCGGGCAACATGGGAATCACGTGACCTGGGAAATAGACAGAGGTCGCTCGCGTAATAGCTTCATCATCTAGCGCGCTGCCGATCTTCACGTAGTGTGAAACATCGGCGATCGCAACGAAGAGTGTCCAGCCGCCCTCTTTATGCTGACGAGCAAATACCGCATCATCGAAATCTTTCGCGTCTTCGCCATCGATGGTAACGAATGGGATGTCGCGCAAATCGGCGCGTCCCTGAAGATCAGCTTCGCCGACCTCTTCCGAAAAGCGATAGGTTTCTTTCTCTACGGCGGAAGGCCAGACATGGGGAATATCGTGACTGCGCACAGCTACTTCTATTTCTAGACCGGGAGTCGTGCTGTCGCCGAGAACCTCGACAATTTTCGCGACAGCCTTGCGTCGCTTGCTAGGATATTCGGTAATTTCTGCAACGACGAACTGACCATCTTTTGCACTGCCCGCGTTCTGATCTGGAATCAGAATCTCATGGCTCACTCGCTTGCTATCAGGAACCAGAATGCCGAATCCATCTTCACGATAGTAGCGACCTACTATCTGCTCGAAGCGGCGCTTAAGTATCTCGACTATCATGCCTTCGCGCCGGCCACGGTTATCAAAACCAGAATGCCGCGCAAGCACCTCATCGCCATCGAATAGCTTCTCCATCTCCCGCGTACCAAGGAACATATCCCCGGAACCGTCTTCAGGAATGAAGAAGCCATAGCCGTCTTTGTTACCCTGTATGCGACCCTTGAGCAGGTCCATATGCGCAGCCAAGCCGAATAGGCCCCGACGATTGCTGATGATCTGACCATCACGACTCATCGCGATGAGTCGCCGACGTAGCGCCTCGATCTGCTCCTCGGAGGTTAATTTCATCTGCTCACACAGCGCCAGATGTCCGATTGGCTCACCGATCTGTTCTAACAGTTGAAGAATAAATTCCCGGCTGGGAATGGGATTAGTGTAATTTTCAGCCTCACGCTGCGCGTGGGGATCTTTAGATTTTGGAGTTTTAGACATTAAGGAAGAATACTAGAATTAAGAAGGCGGCATTATACACCCAGCAATCTACAAAGTATGTGACAACAGTCACTAGGGACAGGGGAGCCCAGGGTGTTGACAGGCTCACTAATGCGTAGCATTTTGGACGCCCGCCTTACAGGGCGCCCCGCAGGGGTTGAAATCGCTCTAAGGCTAACAATCAACTCCTCGCCATGCGCCATCACCTTTTTTATATCGAGCCTCTTTGTTCCGAGCAAATGAATTAGTCTGTACCCTTTTATCCCTGTGTTGACAGCTTCCATAGCTCTCGTTAGAGTTGCGCTCCGGTCAATTCAAGACCGCACCCATCTAAGAATATGCCCAGGTGGTGGAATTGGTAGACACGCTAGCTTCAGGTGCTAGTGATCGCAAGGTCGTGGAGGTTCAAGTCCTCTCCTGGGCACCAGTAACGCCCGCAGACCTGTAGGCCACTAGACATAGGCATTATCCCCAAGATAGACTGCACACAAATTGCACACAATGTCTATTTCAATGAAGATATCTAAACTATCCCTTAGGGGCAAAACGTACAGCTATCGCTCACGGATTCCTCAGCATCTGAAGGAGCGATTTGCCTCCAACGGTAACGACCCAGAAAAGGTCCTACAGATTTCGCTGAAGACTCACGATCCATCCATAGCCTTAGCTAGGAAGAAAATTGTTGATGATTGGATTGCAAATGGGGGTGTGGGCATTGTGGACTTTGTACCGCCAAGACAGCACTACCTCGAGCAACTGGCGCTAGTACATCAACAGCCTATAGATAAGCCGGACGGCCCTAACCTTTGGGGGACTCCAAGCGCCAGTGATTGACCCTTCGATACTGGATGGGCTACAGCAGGGAATCATCGATCCTAAGACCCTCACAGCAGAGACACTAGCCGCTATCGCCACCTCTCTCGCAGATGCCACAGGGCAACCAATCCCAGCCAAATACAAATACACACTGAGGGATGCGCTCGGAGACTTCCGTAAGCTCAGACGTGGCGAAATTCAAGAGAAAACCTTAGCCGCCTATGACCGAGCGGTGGCCCTGTATCTGGATGACAAATCTGACGTTGCGCTTGATACCATCCAAGCCCCAGAGGTGGCGCTCTGGATTGACGGCCTCAAAGCCAAGACAGCACACGCAACGAGAGTCGACCACACAAATAGACTAGCTAAGTTATTTACAACGGCACTTAAACGAGGTCACTGCAAGGAGAGACTGAACCCCTTTGAAGATCACCAGATGGGAATGCCGGACGCGAGGCCTGTAAAGCAGATGCTGGATAGCGAGTTGCTGAACATTCTGCCCAATCTCAGTAGTGATGAAGACAGAGCATGGGCAGTCTTAGCTAGATACCACGGATGCCGTATGGCTGAGCTAGCATTTGCTGAAATTGTTACGGAGGAGGGTATTGTTTGCTTCAGCATCAAAGAGATCGAAGAATCGGAGTGGTCACCGAAGACGGACGCGGGTACGCGGTTAGTCCTGTCTCTTATACACATCTCCGAGCCCACGAGACCGAGGC
>CAJXQP010000002.1 GCA_913058275.1 uncultured Gammaproteobacteria bacterium
CACCTCTCTATTCGTCGGCAGCGTCAGATGTGTATAAGAGACAGCCATATGAGGGACCTTCTTCAAGCGCATTGATACTGCCTTCAAGTAACGAGGATACTGAGCGAACCACACTAGACCGGTTTCAGAAAGAAAACCTTCATGAAGCAGGCCTGCAAGCTGATTCTCTACATCCTCAGCGACGTAGGTCAGAGCGCCCTTCTTTAAATCCGACACGACGCGACCTATCTCGTAGTGCTCATTCATTACTTGAACAAAAAGCGTTTCTATTTTTTCAGCGATACTAAGAACTTTAGACTTACCGGAGTTTAATCGCTGTTCGAATTCGAGCTTGCTACGCGGCATCGAACCATCAAGATCGAAAGCCGCGATATAACTAATCCACGTCGCATCTAGTGCTAACTGACCCAACGCAAAAGGCGCTTTCAGCACCAGTGTATCGGCTAGTCTGACAAATTTCTTCTTCAGCTGATTACGCTGCTGAATACTCCTCAACTGATACAGCTTTACTAAGCCTTGCTTGTGCTTCTGCTGAGCGAGAAATTTGTCGGAAAACAGACACACCCCTACAGTTTCGCCCTCGTCGACAAGAGCAGGAAATCGTATTAGCTTTAGGGATTCGCCTATTTCTATTTGCTCTGGTAAATCCTTAAAGTCCCAATCTTTGGCTCCCGTTGCTTCTAAGGGATGATTATAGCCAGAATCTTCATTGGAATTGTGACTAGCATCACCATGGATAAGGCTATTTTCACCGTTTTCCAGTAAACCTTGTTGCTGGAGCTGCTCCCTGACCTCCTTAATACTGCCAGCAAATGCTATTTCTTTCTCTGAGCCCTTCAATACGCGAATTTTGGTGTTCAGATGCGCAGGCAGCTGAATCTGTTCGAACTCCGCTCTATCTAGCTCTAGGCCCTTTAGATTGCGAATTTGCGCTAGCAGGGAAGTAATTAGATCCCCGTCCTTATTCGACATCTGTTGACAAGCCTGGGCAACAAACGCATTCACAGGTATAAAGTTCTTACGACGGGATTTCGGTAAACCCTTAATCAGCGCTGTACATTTTTCAGCCAAATTGCCGGGCACGGCCCAGTCTAGGTCGGCTTGCTGTAATTGGCTAACCATCTCTACAGGTACTTCCAAGGTAGCCCCATCCGCTACGCTTCCAGGCTCAAAAACATAGTCCAGTCGCAGATTATTCTTGTGCACCGCCGCCGCATCCGGAAAAGAATGCAATGCATCCATCGCGGCATCTGAGTCGATCAGGTTATCAACCGTCATCAAGAGAGATTTTTCGGCAGACTCACCTTGTTTACGAACCCAAGCCGCTAAGTCGCGAGTGGAGCACACAGTCTCTGGCAGGCGCTGTTCATAGAACGCTGCAACATCTCGTTCAGCCACTAGCACGTCTGGCCTGCGCATTTTTTCTTCTTGCTTTGCAAGGGAGGCTAAGAATTCGCGATTCCGGTGATAAACCTTTAAATCGGTAGTAACTTCCCCAGCAATCAATCCCTCTTGAATGAAGAGTGTTCTGGAAGTCTTAGGATCAATTTTGCTATAACTTAGTAGCGCCTTCTCAATGATCACTAACCCGTAAAGCTGCACTTTCTCATAGGCCATTACCTGCTGGCGTTTCTTGCTCCAGTGCGGCTCAAAATACTCGCGTTTCACGAGATGCAAGGCCATCTCCTCAATCCACTCAGGCTGAATCTTGGCTGCTTGTGTTGCAAAAGTTTGCGACGTCTCAATCTGCTCGCCGCTAACTATCCACTTCGCGCCTTTGTTGGCCAAGACAGATGTCGAGAACAAGGAGAAGGTCTTATTCCTATTACCGCGAAAACTCCGCCCATCTAATCGCTTCGCTATCTGGTTTAAGGAGCCACTGATCAGGCTTTTATGAATCGCCTCATAATCACCAACCTCACGGTTCATACGAAGACCGAGTTTCTGGCAGGAGAGAAGCAATTGATGATGAACCTCACGCCATTCACGCATGCGCATATAAGAGAGAAAGTATTTCTTGCAGTGCTTACGCAGTTGGCCCTGATTCAGGTCCTGTCTCTTCTTCTCAAAGTCTTCCCATAACTTTACCAAACTTAGAAAATCGGAATCTTCATGATCAAATTCAGCTAGCTGCTGTTTAGCCTGCTGTCTGTTATCGCTAGATATCTCTCTTGGGTCTTGAATGCCCAGCGCACTAACTACGATCTGCATTTCGCGCAGGCAATTTTGTGCGCTCGCAGTAATTAACATTCGCGCGTATCTGGGATCTACAGGCAAGACTGCCATCTTGCGACCACTATCAGTCAAGCGACGTGAATGACTTAGGGCATCTAGTTCTATGAGTAATTTTATTCCTTCGTTAATAGCTCTCGGTTCGGGGGCATCAAGAAAAGGAAATTGCTCAATTTCTCCAAGGCGCAGGTGTTTCATGCGCAATATAACGGAAGCCAGATTCGTTCGCATGATTTCCGGATCAGTGAATTCCGGCCTCGATTCAAAATCATTTTCCGCATATAGACGAATACAAACACCGTCGGCCATGCGACCACAACGCCCCTTCCTCTGATTCGCGCTCGCTTGAGATATAGCCTCGATAGGCAACCGTTGCACCTTGCTCTGCAAACTGTAACGGCTTATTCGCGCAAGACCTGTATCGATTACATAGTTGATGCCGGGAACTGTAATCGATGTTTCGGCAACATTTGTGGCCAAGACAATCTTTCTGCCTCGGCCCGGTTTGAATATTTTTATCTGCTCCGAATAGCGCAGCCTTCCATATAGAGGCAGGATGTCTACGTCTCGATATTCCTGCTTGCGCAGCTTGGTCGCGGTTGCCCGTATCTCTCGTTCGCTACTGAGAAACACCAGTATATCTCCGCTGGACGAACCCTTTTGCTTGTCATTCTTGGCAATATCTTCGACGGCTCTGATAATGCTATCAATTTGTAGATCGTCGTCTATCAGCTCTCCCGAGGCCTCCGCGAGAGGTGCATACCGAGTCTCTACAGGATAGTTTCTTCCAGAAACCGCTACAATTGGCGCATTGTCAAAATGCTTGGAAAATTTCTCTACATCGATTGTTGCTGATGTGACAATCAACTTGAGGTTCTTGCGCTTTTGTAACAACTGCTTAAGGTAGCCCAGCAGAAAATCGATATTAAGTGAGCGCTCATGCGCCTCATCGATAATTAGCACTTCATATTTATTCAGGAACTTGTCTTGCTGAATCTCAGCGAGCAAGATGCCGTCCGTCATTAATTTCAGGAAGCTGCGCTCACTTGTATTATCTTTGAAGCGTATTTGCGAACCGACACCGCCACCTATCTCTACACCGAGCTCATCAGCGATTCGATTTGCAACCGATAATGCCGCTAAGCGTCTAGGCTGAGTGTGACCAATTAGGCCGCGCACCCCAAATCCAGCATCGAGACAGACCTTAGGTAATTGAGTGGTCTTACCAGAGCCGGTGTCGCCAGCGACGATGAGCACTTGATGTTCGCGAAGTAATTCGGTGATTTCTTTTGCTCGGGCACTAACCGGGAGGTTTTCTGGATAGTCAATTTTTACCGGAATAGCTGCGCGTCTTAATTCACAGGCGCGTTGAGATTTCTCGATCGCCGCCGCCGCGGCGGCTAGCGACGATGCCAGATCCTTCTGGGACAAATTGCCACGCTGAATCTTGTTCAGCGTATTCTCCAAACGAAAAACATCTGCGAGCTGACAAGTATCGAGCTTCTGCTTCAAGGAATCTAACACGGTTATTCCGTTTTCGGATTTATACTAGAGGTTGCTGCGCTACTAGAGATACGTGTCGGCTAGGCCTTGTCACGCAATTCTCTATGTAGAATTTTCCCAATTAATGATTTAGGAATGTCTTCGATTAGGACGTATTCTCTAGGCATCTTGTAAGCCGTCAGCCCTTCCTTACAGTGTGCACGCACAGATTCAATATCGAGATCTTTTTGACTCGGCACAATGAAAAGCTTGATTGACTCACCCGTTTTTTCTGATGGAACTCCGATTGCGGCGCACTCTAATACCCCTGGGTGCCGATTGACCCAATCTTCGATTTCGTTAGGAAACACATTGAAACCAGAGACAAGGATCATGTCCTTCTTTCGATCGACGATCGAGATATAGCCATCATCACTGATTTCCACATAGTCGCCTGTCTTGAACCAGCCGTCACTAGTTAACGCTTCAGCCGACTCTTCCGTCGCCTCCCAATAGCCCTTCATTACTTGTGGCCCCCGAATCCAAAGCTCGCCGCGCTCGCCTGTTGCAACCTCAATACCATCATCATTCACGACTTTTGTTTCCGTCTCGGGCACTACAGGCCCTACGGTGCCAGCGCGCTCCTTGCCTGGGATATTAACGGCTACAACTGGAGAACACTCCGTTAAGCCGTAACCTTCATAGATTGGGCTATCCGTAGCCTTAGCCCACTCTTCACTGACAGACGTAGTCATAGCCATACCACCGGCGCCGCAAAACTTCAGGGAACTAAAATCGATGCTAGGAAAATCTTTGTGGCGCAGTAGAGCAAGATACAGGGTGTTTATGCCTACAAACCCGCTGATCGGCCACTTCTTGAACAGCTTAACTAGCCCTGCAGTGTCTCTAGGGTTTGGCACCAAGATATTGTGATTGCCCGAGTAAGGCATGGTGAGACAGTGCAGTAGAAATGCGTAGCTATGATACAGCGGGAGCGGAGCTAGAATGCTTTCAACCTTGTCACCGATCACTCCGAGACAACGAGATCGAAGCTGCATCATATTGGTAATCAAATTATTGTGGCTCAGCATGGCACCCTTTGCAACACCCGTGGTTCCTCCCGTATACAAAATCAGCGCAGTATCATCGCCCTGTCCGGCTTCAGGGTAATCGAATGATGGAACTGGCGTGTTAGCGACAGTATGAAAGTCTGCAGTGTTGCTTAGAGAATAAGCGGGCACCAATCTACGAACAGTTTTAATGACGAAATTTAGAAAAAGACGCTGTAAGGGCTTCTGAATATCACCGAGCTGAGTCACGATGATTGTTTCAATTTTGGTTCCAGGTAATATTTTTTCTAACTTATCGCAGAAGTTAGACAGTATCACTATGCCTTTAACACCTGAATCTTTGAACTGATGTGCCATCTCTTGAGCTGTGTACAGTGGGTTCGTATTGACTACCACTAAGCCAGCTCGAGTTGCCCCATAGAAGGCGATAGGAAACTGCAGGATATTGGGCAGCTGGATAGCTATCCTGTCGCCAGGCTTCAGATTTGTTTGAGTAATCAAGTAGTGCGCGAAGCGGTCGCTTAACTCATCAACCTCACCGTAATCTAGGGTTCTCCCTAAGCAAGTGAACGCGGGCAATTGCGCGTGCTCGCTGCAAAAATTGTCGACTAGCTGCGATAGTTTTGAAAATTTTTCAGGGCGCAGATCATCGCTAAGCTTCTCAATCATAGGCATTACTTAGTCAGTAGGGTCATGGCTTCTTCCAGACCCTTAACAGAAAGAGGAAACATGCGATCTTCTACGAGCTCTCTGATCACTTCGATTGAGTAGCTGTGCTCCCAAAAATCCTTAGGCGTAGGATTGATCCACACTACATTGTCGAATACATCTGTAAGTCGCTTTATCCAAACCGCGCCGGCCTCACCGTTGTAATGCTCGATACTGCCTCCGACATGAGTCACCTCATAGGGGGCCATAGTGGCATCCCCTACGAATATGACTTTGTAGTCTTTGGAATATTTATGAAGTATGTCAAACGTCGACGTTGTCTCGGCGTGACGCCTGATACTCTTTGACCACACAGATTCGTAGATGAAGTTATGAAAATAGAAATACTTAAGATGTTTAAATTCTGTTCGCGCGGCGGAAAACAATTCTTCGCATAGCTTAACGTGCGGGTCCATCGAACCACCCACATCGAAAAACAACAAGACCTTCACCGAGTTGTGACGTTCGGGCACCATCTTAATATCGAGGAGTCCCGCGTTTTTCGCAGTTGATGATATGGTATCGCTTATATCCAACTCTTCCGCTGCGCCAGTCCTCGCGAATTTACGCAGCCGGCGCAGTGCCATCTTGATATTTCTCGTCCCGATCTCTACAGAATCATCGAGGTCACGATAGTTACGCTTGTCCCAGACTTTGGCCGCACTACCATTACGACCTCCTTCCTGCCCGATTCGAATTCCTTCGGGATTGTAGCCATAGGCTCCAAACGGCGATGTGCCACCGGTACCGATCCACTTATTACCGCCCTGATGCCTCTTCTTCTGTTCTTCCATTCGCTTACGAAATTCTTCCATAAGCTTTTCTAAGCCACCTAACGCTTCGATCTTGGCTTTTTCTTCATCGCTTAGCATCGACTCCATTTGCTTACGCAACCAGTCATCGGGTATCTCATACATCGCAAGATCATTGATAGCATCGACGTTCTCGAAATACTTACCGAAGGCAATATCGAACTTATCGAAGTTCTTTTCGTCTTTGACGAAACACATGCGTGACAGATAGTAGAAGTCTTCGACATTCGCGAAGATCACATTTTGCTTCAGGCATTCAAGCAGTGAGAATAGTTCGGTGAAAGAAACGGGGAGCCGTTCATTCTTGAGGGTCATGAAAAAATTAATCAGCATAACTAAGTCTCTGCCAAGTCTAGAATCGGGTTATCCGAGACTAGCTTTTAGCTCTATGCATAAAGGCCAATTTCTCTAACAAGTGCACATCTTGCTCGTTCTTTAGCAATGCGCCATACAGAGGTGGAATAGCGTTCTTTGCACTGTGATTCTTCAGTACATCTTCTGGAATATCGTCCGCCATTAGCAGTTTCAACCAGTCAATCAGCTCGGACGTTGATGGCTTCTTCTTCAAGCCGGGTATTTTCCGGACATCGAAAAATACATCCATTGCTTGAGAGAGCAACTCCTTCTTTAGATTCGGGTAATGTACATCGACTATTTTTTCCATCGTCTGACTATCTGGAAATTCTATGTAGTGGAAGAAGCAGCGACGAAGAAATGCATCGGGGAGTTCTTTCTCGTTGTTACTTGTAATAATAACGATAGGCCGCGTTTTCGCCTTGATTAGTTCCTTTGTCTCGTAAACGAAGAATTCCATCTTATCGAGTTCCAGCAATAAGTCGTTTGGAAATTCGATGTCAGCTTTGTCTATTTCGTCGATCAACAATATTGATTGATCGCCAGACTCGAAAGACTCCCAGAGCTTACCTGGCACTATGTAATTGCCGATATCGTGGACCTTGTCATCGCCTAACTGCGAATCGCGCAATCGGGAGACCGCATCGTATTCATATAGGCCTTGCTGCGCCTTCGTAGTTGATTTGATATGCCATTGAATAAGAGGCAGGTTTAAGGATTTGGCGACCTGCTCTGCCAACATCGTCTTACCCGTACCGGGCTCGCCTTTAATCAATAGGGGTTTCTGCAGGGCAATTGCCGCGTTAACGGCCAATTGCAACTCATTTGTCGCTACATATTCATCGGTGCCGGTAAAATTCATCAATCTTTCCCACTGCTCAATTTAACAGCGCGTATTGTAAACACCAGGCCCCTATTAATACAGGAAAAACCAGACCTTGCTCCTCGATCGAGGTGCCTATCTAGCCTGCCAGCAATAACGCACTATCCTGCTTTATGCATGGTTTCGTGAGCAAACCCTCCTGATCAGGACCCGAAGTCCCTATCTAGCCAGCTCCCCTTACTATCTATGCTCCTACCTCAACAATTTTCCTGCCTCGCTCGGTGATATACCAGCGCACACCTATTCGCCCGGCAAGGGATTTCAATGTAAGAAAGCCCGATGCCTTAGTCATAGTGGATTCGTCAGTATCTGCTTTGCGACATAAATCTGGTAGAGACCGATAGATAAACCTGCCGCACCCCAAGGTCTTTAGTACCTTAGAGGATGTTGTATCCAATTCATGGGGATCTGCTTCATTCGCCATCGCCACGTCAGTCAAACTGTCATCTTCGGTCTCCGTATCGATGAGGGGAAGTAACTCCTCTTGTAATTGTTTTAACTGGTATTGCAGCAAATCGACCTTGTCACTGTTAGCTCGGGTCTCGCTGAGTATGCTACTCGACACTTTGACCAAAAAGAATCTGGGGGCGATAGCCACCGCGAGACAGATTGCGACATAGTTCAGAAGGTTTGCTGGATTACCCTCGCTATCTACGATCAAAGTACTGCCAAATATCGAGAGAATAAAAGGCGCCAGAAAAGTCATCAGCACACCCAACATATGCAGCGCCACAGCAAGCCGCTTTCGATCGTTTGCTTCGAGCCAAGCGAGATAGTAGTTGATAACGCCGCCAGCGGCACCGATAACGAGCATAATAAAAACGAGGGAAATCAAATGAGCAGCCATAACTAACCTCTGATTGCTAAGCTGTTGTTTTAATTTAGTAAATTTCGAACTATTGCCACAAGGGACGCAAATTCAAACAGAAAATTCACGCGGGGGGAAGTTCTTTGTTCTAGAAAGCTACTTAGCTACATTAGAAGATTCTGCTATTACTTTGTTATTTAACAATCTTTTGTTCATTTTTTTCTTGAAAAAAGACATTGCAGTTGCCAGCAATAGAGCTAGTAGCACTGCCAAAACAAGAGGCACGAAACTCCTAAATGCAGACTCAATGCCTCCGGTCATTGCATCGAGAGCCGCCACCATAAGTGCGGGCGCCATTACGCTGTCCTGTGAATTGCTATACCACGGAGTAAAAACAACCGCTATCGCAACTGCACGGATGCTATAGGATGCCCAAATCGCGCGCTCGAAGCGGGTTACTCTCCAGAAGATTCCGGTAATAATTACCGCAGCACCTAGATATAAGGTCCAGAAGAACCAATAATTACCGATCGAATCCATTACGCCTTAACCCATCGAATAATATGTTCTTCGAAACCATCTGGATGCACATACTCCTCGGAGATCACTCTATCTTCGAGCAATATCCCTGCAGCTGCCATTTTCTCGCGTGACCCAGCCAATAACGGGTGCCAATCAAACAGCTTCTTGCCTTTGCTTCGAAGTTTGTAGGCACAACTATCGGGCATCCATGTACTCGTCTGAAGATTCATTTCTCTCACGTCTAGGCAATCGGGTACTAATTCTGTCCTTGATTCATAGCAGCCACAGAGGCTTGTTTTCTCATCAAAATAGCGGCACACAATCCGTGTATAGCTAATCTCGTCGCTGTCCTCGTCAACAAACTTCTTAAGACAACAACGCCCGCATCCATCACAAAGCCCCTCCCATTCCTCGGGATTTAACTCAGTAAGTGGCAGCTCCCAGAATTTGGGTCGTAATCCAGTGTTAGGAGTAGTCATCAATCACCCTTAGTGATTATAGCGGTGAGCTCATCTTCTAGCAGTTCGCGCCGCCATCCAGCGAAATCGCCAGACCATTGTAGCTCTCCATCTCTTTCGTAACTTCTGAGCAATTCCACGAGGAACTTCTTGCGCCCGAGTAGCTCAACAGACATGCCTAAATCTTCCGCCTTCGTATTAGCTACCTGCTTACTCAGCTTCAATTTTTTTCTAAGAGGCGCGCTCAGAGGCCTGTTTAACAGAGCAGGGTCCACTTCGATTCTACTTGATGAATCACTAAGTAATTGATACAGCTCAGGTGCGTTGCGGGACAGGAAACGGGCATCAACATCTTCAGCATTGCTAACATCTCCTATTGTGAAATCGTCATCCTTAATCGGGCGGGAAACGGCGGCACACAAATTCAGAAGATCGTTGTCCTTAACGATCCAGCTACGCGGTTTGTTTCTTTGTCGCGCCTTGTGTTCACGCCAAACACAAAGTTGTTGCAGGGCCTGAAGACCCTGGGTATCGAGACGCCAGGCATTGCTAAAACCCGTATAATAAGATTCCCACTGTGATTCTTGCTCAAGCCTTTGCGCGTTGACTAACTGTTGTGCACTTTCCGCGCGCAGCCAGTTGGTCATGCCTTTTTGTTCAATCTGATTGCTGAGTATTTCACGAACTTGCAGCAGATAGCGGACATCAGCAGCGGCATAATGGATTTGCTTTTCTGTCAAAGGACGCTTGATCCAATCAGAACGCGTCTCATCTTTGGCAACCGTGATGCCAAGCAACTGCTCTATCAAAGCTTGATAGCTAATGCTAAAACCAATTCCTAGGAAGGCAGCAGCGAGCTGCGTATCAAAGAGGGAAACTGGCAAGCAACCCAAGAACGTTTGTAACAGACTGAGATCTTCACTACAGGAATGCATTACTAGTGTGACTGATGGAGAACTAAGCAGCTGCTTGAATCCAGACCAGTCATCAATCGATAGTGGATCTACTAGATAGCAGCACTTGCTATCGGCTATTTGCAGCAAGCCTATGCGCGCATAGAAAGTACTGGTTCGCTCGAACTCTGTGTCAACAGCGAGAAATTCTTCAGAAGCCCATTCCAAGCAGAGAGCATTGAGAGTAGCCGCATCGCTAACATATTCGATTGGCATGCCGTCGCAAAGTACAGATTCGCTCATGACTGCTCCATGGACCTACGTCCTGCAAAGGCATGAGTGAGTGTGCTCCCATCAACAAATTCCAATTCGCCTCCGACAGGAACACCGTGCGCTATTCTAGAAACCTGTACGCTGGAGTTTTTCAACTGCTCCGCTATATAGTAGGCGGTAGCATCTCCTTCGACATTCGGATTGCAGGCGATTATAACTTCCTCGATATCATTGTTTTTTACTTTGTCTAGCAACTGACTTATGCCTAGCTGCTCCGGACCTATACCGTCGATAGGCGACAGGTGCCCCATTAGTACGAAATAGATACCCCTAAATGAACCCGATTGCTCTATTGCGAAGATGTCTGCAGGTGATTCTACTACACAACATATTTTGTGATTGCGCGATCTGCTTGCACAAATGCGGCAGGTATCCTCTTCAGTGAGAGTTCTGCAATGGATGCAGTTCCCCACTTCGTTTATAGCCGCGGTAAGAGATGCGCTAAGCTTCTCACCACCGGACCTGTTTCTTTCCAATAAGTGCAGGGTCATTCGCTGCGCCGATTTGGGCCCGACACCTGGAAGGCAGCGAAAGGCCTCGATGAGCTGATCAATTAGAGGGCTGGAATTCACAACTACTCCTAGAAAGGAAACTTAAAGCCATCGGGCATTTTCATTCCGCCGGTCATGCCACTTAGCGATTCTTTACTCTTCTCTTCGATCTTCCTAACCGCATCATTTACAGCCGCCGCAAGCAGGTCTTCTATAACGGCTTTGTCCTCGTTCATCAATGCATCATCGAGACTAACGCCGACAACGTCATGTTTTCCGTTCATTGTGACCCTGACCAAACCGGCACCAGATTCACCTTCTGTTCTCGTTTTGATCTGCTCTTCTTGAGCCTTCTGAAACTGTTCTTGCATCAGTTTGGCTTGCTTCATGATTTCATTCAAATCGGTCATGTTCGTTACTAATCCTTATGAGGCGCTATAGTTTCTTTCGCTAGAGTACCCGAAAAGTGCTTCAGCAATTCCTGCACATTTTCATCACTCTCGAAATCGTTGACCATCGCAACATGCTTCTCTTGCTTTACTCTTTGACTGCGCATCGCCGGCGTTTCGTTCTTTGCATCTGCTATCTCAATTTGCACTGAGACCTCAAAAGCAAAATAATTGCTCAAGGCTTGAGAAATTTTCGGCAAAAGCTCTTCGCTGAAAACCGCGCTCTGAGAATGGTCCAAGACGAAGTGTATGCTGTTAGAACCTGCTCGCTGAAAGTCCGAGTTGGCAAGAACGTTCGCGGCTATACCCGTTATTTCGAGTTGAGGGTAGAGACGTAACCAACTCTCTGGGCTCAGTGAATCTAGCGTTATCTCTCCTAGTGCGGCTGCGCTGTCTGGCTTGTCGCTTTTGTCTCCCTCATTAGGAGCTTCCCGTTTTTCTTGGCTAGCATCGATTACTCTTTTGCTGGGAAATTCAACACTAGCATGTACGGTATCACGAGGCTGTTGTTCGATCAGATCAGTAGGCACTTCAGTGGATACTTCGGCCTCCTCTTCACTCAAATTTTCAGATTCAGGTTCTTCAAGGTGCGCCGGGGCTACTATTTCTGCGGCGGGTTCATTCTTTTTTTTTTCGCTTTCGTTCTCGCTTGTCCCAGCGCCGCCCGATTCATCAGTAATCGAGGAATCCGTACTTACCATAGGCTCTAGGTTTGTAGGCTCTACATAACTTGGGGAAAATACCAACATGCGAATTAGCAACATTTCGAATGCAGTCCGCACCTCTCCCGAGAGACGTAAATCTTCCCTGCCCTTGATTCCCATTTGATAATACAGTTGCACATCTTCTGCGCTGATCAAGGAGGCCAGCTCTACTATCTGTGGCATGTCGCCAAAACTGTTGTCCGCAGCCTTAGGCTCGATCTGCGCAATAGCGACGCGGTGTAATGTGGATAACAGACTATCGAGGGTATGACTATAGTCTGGTGTCTGTTCAGCTATATCGCGAATGAGTTCGAGAATTGTTGAGACTGATCTCGATGCCATCCCCTTTAACAACTCATACACTTGCTCCTGCGGTGGCACGCCTAGCATCTCGATGACACCATCGGTGGCAACCCTCCCCTCGCAATAGGAGATCGCCTGATCCACCAGAGTGAGGGCATCACGCATGCTGCCCGATGCAGCTGCAGCAATCTGCCACAGCGCTGGCTCTTCGAATTCTAACTCTTCTTTTTCTAACACTGAGCCGAGATATTCAGAAATAAGCTGTGGGCTCAAATTTTTCAAATTGAACTGCAAACATCTCGACAAGATAGTAATCGGTAACTTCTGAGGGTCAGTTGTAGCAAACAGAAATTTTACGTGAGGAGGTGGCTCTTCAAGCGTCTTTAAGAGTGCATTGAAGCTATGATTGGATAGCATATGCACCTCATCGATGAGGTAAACCTTGAAGCGACCTCGGCTTGGTGCATATTGCACGTTGTCGAGAAGCTCTCGTGTGTCTTCTACCTTGGTGCGGGATGCTGCATCCACTTCGATAAGATCGATGAATCGACCCTCATTAATTTCTGTGCAAGAGCCGCATTTTTCGCAGGGGACTGAGCGAATTCCTTCCTCGCAATTTAAACACTTCGCAAGTATGCGAGCGAGAGTGGTCTTACCCACACCCCGAGTACCAGTAAATAGGTAGGCATGATGCAGCCGCTCATTATCTAGTGCATTAATAAGGGATTTGAGAACATGAGCCTGTCCAGCTACTTGAGAGAAGTTACTGGGTCGCCATTTGCGGGCTAGGACTTGATAGCTCATCAGGTTTCTTCGTCAATAGTCTGGCTGGTGTACATACCTAGATCAGAGATATCGACTCTCGTGAGAATGTGATTAGAGGCAGCCCTTGCCAGCCACACCGCGGCACATGAGTCAGCTACTACCGTTGCTCCCTTCCGGGCCTGGCGGGGTTTATAACTTATCATTGCGTGGGGACCGACAAGAGTTACCAGAGCGCATAATACCATAGACGACGGCGTATGCAGCCCGGAATAGCAGAAAATCAACAGCTTAAATTAAGCCCGCTAGACGCCGAAGAAGAATAGCCAAAATTTTCACTACGCTATGGTTTTCAGCTTGACCAGCTTCGCTCTTTGACTTTGTTTATGGCAAAGACAAAGTCACCAGCCTGGAATCTCCACCGCCACCAACCGCGATTGCAATATACTGTATACCTGCAACCGAATAAGTCATCGGCGTGCCTTGTGGAGGCAGTGGCAACTCTACTTCGTGAATGATTTCTCCGCTAGCCTTATTATAAGCCCTTATCAGGTTGCGACCTCCATCAGATTGAGCCATAAACAATAGTGTCTTCGTCAACAAGGGACCTACCCTGCTCGCGCTGCCGACTGGACCGGGATCTAATATACCCATATCGATTATCTTCTGGCGCATCCCCTCACCATGGGGAACCATCCATTCATGCTCGCCTGTGTTTAGATTGATAGCCGTGATGCGTCCATAAGGAGGTTTAGTCAACGGCAAACCCTGAGGGCCGGCTACTGATCTTGGTCCTCCTCGAACGAAATCCAAATCGGAGCGCTCCGGAGGAGATTCTCGTAGTTGCACTACGATAGGTACCGAAGCAGAAGGTATATAGTACAAGCCAGTATCTGGGTCAAATGCCGCTCCATGCCATTCGCCGCCACCGCCCCAACCTGGAAACTGAATCGCTCCACGCAGTGAAGGTGGAGTAAATAACGGTCCATAGTCATATTTTTCGATGTTCTGTAGCGCTTCTCGACGTAACTCCGCACTGAAATCGATCAAGGTTTCATCAGATATTCCCTGAGGTTCGAATGCAGCAGGCTTGGTAGGAAACGGCTGGGTTGCCGAGAGCACTTCTCCTAGCACTGTACTTTGAGGTACCGCTCTTTCTTCTATGGGCCATACTGGCTCGCCAGTAACACGGTCGAATACATAGGTAAAACCTTGCTTTGATATTGCCGCTACTGCCTTAATCGGTCGGCCATCAACAGTGATATCAACGAGTGTTGGCGCTGCAGGTAAGTCATAGTCCCAAACTCCATGGTGCACCATCTGAAAATGCCAGAGTCGCTCGCCGGTCTCTGCACTAACTGCGACCAAACTTTCAGCGAATAGATTGTCGCCTTTGCGCAACCCACCGTACCAATCATTAGTCGGGGTGCCAATCGGAATGTAAACGATGCCGAGCTCATCATCGGAACTCATGATCGTCCACGAATTGGTATTGCCAGAATATTCCGCGGAGCCATTCTCCCAAGTGTTATTACCAAATTCACCAGCCTGCGGAATCGTCTTGAACATCCACTCCAAGTCACCAGTAACAGGATTAAAGGCTCTAACATGCCCAGGAGGCATCTCCTTGGTTCGTCCGCCGTCTAAAACAATCGAGTTAACCACGACTCTGTTATTGGTCACCAACGGCGGTGAAACTACACCATACTGCGACTTATCAATTTCTCTACCCAGGCCCAAAGACAAATCGATTCTGCCATCATCACCAAAATTGGTATCTGGTTCCCCTGATGCAACATCGATAGACCACAGCGTGGAGTCATTAGTCGCGAAAAATATTCGCTCTTCGCCATCTTCTTCCCAGTAAGCAACACCTCGCGTGTTATAGCCTAAATTTGTAGGTTGCCCTGCTTCCCAAGCTCTGGTGTCAAAAACCCATTTTTCAGCACCACTGACAGCATCCAAAGCGGCGATTCTACCGAAGGACGTGGGCACATACATCGTATCCCCCACTACTATGGGTGTTGCCTTATATCCCGCGGGCGTGGCCCGGGCATTATCATTGGCTACGTTAGTCGCGACGGTTGCATTATCTACGCTGCTCCAACTCCACGCGGTTGTTAAGCTGCTGACATTGTTTGCATCAATCAGGTCAAGAGGGGAATATTTTTGGGAGCCGTTGTCACCACCGTAGCTGGGCCAGTCGGCTGCTTGGGTCATTATTGTCGCTAAGATGAAAAGTGACGTGATGAGAATTTTTTGAGGTGTTGTTATTGGCATGCTGCCCCCGGGGATTGAATTATGTGCTTTGGGGATACTACCTTAGGGGGTGTTCGATGGGTACTGTGTGTTGGGCTGAGAGCAAAGGGGAATACTATAGGACTCAATGAGGCACGAAGAGGAATTGACTCGACTATTAGCTTAGCTAATTCTCTCGCCCTGCGGGCAGCCTTTGGCCGTCCTGCGCTCTACGCGCTTGTGATCCTAAATTTGGCTAAGCCAAATTCATACCCCCTACGGGGCGGCTTTGCCGTCTGCGGAGCTGCCCTCCTGTCGAACCTCAGGGCTCTCACCCAACCCACCGCCATAAACAAAAAACCCGACTGAAGTCGGGTTTTTTGTTTATGGCGGTGAGACAGGGATTCGAACCCTGGAAACATTTCTGTTTACACACTTTCCAAGCGTGCTCCATCGGCCTCTCGGACATCTCACCATTGTTCTGTTCGCATACTGGCTGTTGCGAGAGCGGCGTAACCTTAGCCTACCGCTTGTTTGAATTCAAGTTCATCGTTTATTGTCTAATGAGACGGCTGTTCACTGAGTCAGATGTCACAGGCGCGGTGCTTCGGTATACGTTGATATCCAGACCGCCGCGGCGCAGGAAGTTCATTCCTACTCTGAGTTCACTTGGCCTACATTTAAGCATGATGTCGCGGAATATGCGCTCAGCACAATCCTCGTGATAGCTATGGTGCTCACGGAAGGAAATTAAATACTTCAGCAAACTCGATTCGCTGATCTTCATACCTGTGTAGCGTATCTCGATACTTGCCCAATCTGGCTGGCCAGTTACCGGACAGTTCGATCTAAACAGATCTGAATACAGAACTTCGTCGTCGGCATCTGCATCGACAACATTCAATAATTCGGAATCGGGCTGCTGCGCGATAAGCTCAACGTCGATGTGATCTATGCACCGCCCTGCCCGTGCGCCGATTGACTCGTTATGGGTTTCGTCCAGCGAATGTATCGTTACTTTTACTTCCGAGTGACTTACCGATGAAAGGTCTTGCTCAATAACAGAGCGCATGGTCTCCGTGTTTTTATAGCGTTCTTGATTTAAAGAGTTGAGATAGAGCTTCAACGATTTCGATTCGACGATGTTTTCCGATTCGCAATTGAAATAAAACTCGCCTATCGCCACCTGCGGCTTGCCTGAACTGTTCAGCCAGGAAAGCTCATAGGCTTGCCAATGGTCGAGACCAAACATGCGGATTTTTTTATCGATATCCAATAGCGATCGACTAGCCCAACGGGGTATTGGGTACAGCACATCGGGCTGGTACTTTTTGGGGTGTTCAGTATGGCTGCCGAGAGGATTGTCTGTCATAGTATTTCGAGGCTACTAGGTTCTTAGTCCAGTTCCCCTGCGTAGCAACCAGATACAAGAAGTAAACAGTATGACAATGAAGACGCATAGGATAAAGAACGCCCAAGTGACATCGACATCCGAAGTTCCCAAAATGCCGTATCTGAATGTGTTGACCATATAAAATATCGGATTCAGAGCAGAGACGAACTTCCAAAAAGGTGGCAATAATTCTACCGAATAAAACACGCCACCCAGATAGATAAGGGGCGTTAGGACAAAGGTAGGGATAATGGAAATGTCATCGAAGCTATTCGCAAATAACGCGTTAATAAAACCGGCAAGCGCAAACACAATGGATGTTAAGAGCACGACGGTAACCGTGATAAGTAGATTTTGAATTTCGAGATCAGCAAAGAACAAAGAGATAAAGGTTACGATTGTTCCGACAGCTAAGCCTCGCGCCATCCCTCCTACTATAAAACCAGAGAGAATAATGTAATTCGGCACTGGAGATACTAATAATTCTTCAATGCTATGTTGAAACTTGTGGCTAAAGAAAGAGGACACGACATTAGAGTAGGAGTTCTGTATTACCGCCATCATGATCAATCCAGGCACGATAAACTCCATGTACTGAAACCCGCCCATCTCACCTATGCGTCTACCTACTAAATTGCCAAAAATCACAAAGTAGAGCCCTATCGTAATCGCAGGCGGCACGAGAGTCTGCAACCAAATTCGAGCGAATCGGCGTATCTCTCTTCTGACTATTGTTTCAAAAGCTATGTATTTATGATTCGAGAACACTGTGTATTTTCCTAGTCGTTACTTTCGAGCTTGGACAAGAAAAGTTGCTCGAGCCTATTCGTCTTGTTTCTCATGCTATCTATTTTTATATCAGCCTTACTGAACACAGAGAACACCTCGTTGATACTAAGACCACCAGAGACTGTAACCTCAATGCAATGCTCGTCGACAATTTCGAGATTCGCATTATCTAGTTTTAAATCAAAGCCTGACGGAATCTCCGACTTTGTTTCCAATATATAGACTTGAGAATCGAGCTCGTTTAGCAGCTTACGCATACTGGTGTTCTCAACTATTTTGCCTTCATCAATAATGGCAATATTGCGACAGAGTTGCTCAGCTTCTTCTAAATAGTGCGTCGTCAATATAATCGTAGTGCCGTTATCATTTATCTCAGCCAGAAATTTCCACATCGAGCGACGCAGTTCTATGTCGACACCAGCTGTGGGCTCATCAAGTATCAGTAATCTTGGCTCATGAACGAGGGCCCTAGCGATCATCAGGCGTCTCTTCATACCACCGGAGAGAGTTCTGGAGCGCTCATCGCGCTTCTCCCATAGTCCCAACTTGCGCAGATATTTCTCGCAACGCTGGGCAGCTAGCTTTCGCGGCAGCCCGTAGTAACCAGCCTGTGTCATGACGATATCGCGAACTTTCTCGAATAGACTGAAATTCACTTCCTGGGGAACGACCCCAAAGTCTAGTTTGGTCTCGTAGACGTGAGTATCGACGTTCTTGCCAAACACCTCTACCGAACCTGATGTCTTGTTGACTAGCGTTGAGATCACACCAATCGTCGTTGATTTACCCGCGCCGTTGGGTCCCAGCAAGGCGAAAAAGTCGCCCTCCTCAACTTCTAGAGAAATACCCTTGAGCGCCTCGAAACCGTTTGAATAGGTTTTAGCCAGGTTTTGAATGGAGATTGCTATGGTCATCAAAAGTAGTCTTTAAGTGTTGTCGTTACAGCGTGCGCTAGTGCAGCAGGAGTATGTCGATTGTTAGATCGATTGGCAACCAAGTGCCCGCTGAACAAAGCGGATGAGTCGGCGCGAAAACAGATACTCTAGAACTAGAAAAGCCCGGCGTTAGCCGGGCTCTTTTATATGGCGTCCCCTAGGGGTTTCGAACCCCTGTTGCCGGGATGAAAACCCGGTGTCCTAGGCCACTAGACGAAGGGGACTTAAGACTTTACATAGCTGCTCTCTCAAGCAGCGGGGGATTCTAAGAAGCTTGGCCTGCTCAGTCAAGAGCAAAGCCACAATATTCGGAATATTTATGCTTACTTCGCTCGAAATGAGCTGCTTTCTCTGTTTACTCGCAGCCTACCGGTCTATTCGGCAAAATACCGACCCTTTGTCACCCACGCAGACTTGAACCCATAACGAAGATCTAGTTGCATCAATTCAAGGTATCTTGACCCTAAAATTGGACTATGCCATCCTCGCGTAAGTCTCTGTACTCTCCAAAAGACTGTAAAAACAGCGCTGATGTACAGACCCTATTGAATCGGCCGATGCTATCAGGGTGCCGATAAGAATACGCCTCACTACCAGAGGCCGTTGGGGATACTAGGAAACCAACCATGATTGATAAGCGTCAGAAGCAAGTTGATAAAGCCGATGTAAGCATTGATCAAAAATTGATCGAAGAAGGCACCGCTCAACTCAATAGTGAGATTCAAGTATTGGAAGCTTGGCTCACTGAACTCGATTCTTCAGATAAAGATAATTCTGAGGTGCTAGCCGCCAGAAAGTCCTACAACGATATGTTAAGCAGTCGCAAGGAAATGCTTAGCACACTCGCAAAACAGGCAAAACTCCAGTCAGTCGGCACGAACTAGCTAAAAAGCGCAGATATCTAAGGCGTCTGAACTCATAGAGAACATATACCGCTACTACTTTCGAATAGCCCAACACCCGGCCTTTTAACCTAAGAATCCACTCCGATGCTGTCAGATCAACAAGCTAGAACCATGCTGTCACTTCAGTCAGCTATGAATGCTAAGGTAGACCCTGATTGGGTGGCTGCTCGCTATCCTTACATGCGCGCCGTGGTTATCGAGGCCGCTGAAGCCATAGAGCATCATGGCTGGAAATGGTGGAAGAAGCAGGAAAAGAACATTCCGCAACTGCAGATGGAGTTGATCGATATATGGCATTTCTTGCTCTCTCAGATCTTGCTTAATGAGGGAGGAAGTGAGACCGCAGCCCTACTTAAGCTGAACGAACAACTAAAGGCCATAGAAAATTCAAATCAAGTGGATTTCGACGGAAAATCATACACCTTAAGTTCAATGGACCTGCTTGAGCAGATTGAACTACTTATTGGAATCTCTGCGGCACGAAGGATCGAGATGTCAGTATTCGCCTCAATAATGAGCAATTGCGAAATGGGTTGGACCGAGTTGTACTGCCAGTATGTCGGCAAGAATGTGCTCAACTTCTTCCGACAGGATCATGGCTATCAGGATGGTAGCTATCAGAAAATGTGGAATGGCCGCGAGGACAATGAATATCTAGTTGAGGTAATGGCAGACCTAGATCCAAGTGATGCCGAGTACGAAGACAAACTCTACTCGGCTCTGCGCAAACACTACCCTAACTAGCTCTGGATCTACTCGAGCGTGCTAGTAGTAAGCGTTCTCTTTGACTGTGTGATCCGTAACGTCACGCACTTCCTTCAACTGGGGAACCTGCTCTAGCAGAGTCTTCTCTACGCCGTTTTTGAGCGTGACATCGACCATTCCGCAGCCCTGACAGCCTCCACCAAAGCGAAGAACAGCGACATTCTCTTCAAATATCTCTTCGAGAGACACATTTCCACCATGCGCTGCCAATCCAGGATTGACTTCGTTGTATAAGATGTAATTAACCCGATCTTCGATTGGGCTATCGTCGGAGATCTTAGGTAAGCGCGAGTTTGGCGCCTTAATCGTAAGCTGGCCACCCATGGAGTCCTTAGCGAAGTCCACTACAGCCTCCTCTAGAAAAGGGATGCTAGCCAATTCGATGAAGGTCTTGAAGTTTTCATATTGCTTCACTTCGTCGTCTTCTTTTTCTTCACCAGGCCGACAAAATGAGATGCAGGTTTCAGCTTTTGGAGTACCTGCATCCAGAATGAAAATTCGCACTGATATACCCTCGCAATCTTGCTTCTCGAGCAATTCAGTAAGGTATTCTTGTGCAGATTCGGTGATGGTAACCATATGTCTTCTCGCGCTTATGTTTGGGGCTGCAGGAATTATACTCCAATCGATCAGAAATTAGAATACCCGAGTGTATTACTAGGTTATTTTCACGATGCCTTAAGCCTGCATATTTGCTAGACTTGGCGGCTTTTTGGAGCAGCGATCTTGTATCGACCAGCAAACAGCAAATTGAGCACAACAACATGAAAACCAGCGAATCAGAAACACTTCTACGCAGCCTACTCCAACAGCGCATTTTGGTGCTCGATGGCGCTATGGGGACCATGATTCAGTCACGCAAACTGACAGACGCAGAATTTCGCAGCGACCGCTTTGCAGACTTTCCCCATGAGCTGGCCGGCAACAACGACCTGCTCAGCCTGACCCAGCCCGAAGTGATCAAGCAGATCCACCTAGCCTACCTGCTGGCAGGCGCAGATATAGTTGAAACGAATACCTTCAATTCGACACGCAGCTCACAATCCGACTATCATCTGGAGGACCTGGCCTATGAGCTCAATCTCGAAGCCGCCAAGCTCGCTAGAGCCGCATGTGATGAGATAACAGCGAAGACCCCAGAGCGACCTCGATTCGTAGCCGGCGTGTTAGGACCAACAAGTAAGACCGCATCGCTCTCGCCCAAGGTCAGCGATCCTGGTTTTAGAAACATAAGCTTCGATGAGCTAGTCGCTGATTACAGTAACTCCACTAATGCGCTTATCGAAGGGGGCGCGGATATCATCATGATCGAGACAGCGTTCGATACGCTGAATGCGAAGGCTGCAATTTTTGCTATCAGCGAATGCTTCGAGACCCAAGGCCTGACTCTACCCATAATGATATCCGGCACGATTACCGATGCCAGCGGCCGTACACTTTCCGGCCAGACCGTCGCCGCATTCTGCAACTCAGTGGCCCATGCCCGCCCTCTTTCTATTGGCTTCAACTGCGCCTTGGGGGCGGAACAACTGCGCCCTCACATCGAGGAGACCGCCGCACTCGTCAATTGCTTTGTTGCCACACACCCAAACGCTGGCCTTCCAAATGAATTTGGTGAATACGATCAGTCTCCTAGCGAGATGGCCGCAATCATTACTGACTTTGCCGAAAGAGGCTTCGTAAACGTAGTCGGCGGCTGCTGTGGCACCTCCCCAGATCACATCGAGGCAATCTGCAAGGCAGTCGAAGGAATTCCTCCTCGCACGATTCCTGAGCTTAAGCCTGCATGCCGCCTTGCCGGTTTAGAGGCCTTCAATATAGATTCCGCATCTCTGTTCGTTAACGTGGGCGAGCGCACCAACATAACCGGCTCGGCAAAATTCTCCCGACTGATTATCGATGAAAACTACGACGAAGCACTCGAGGTCGCCCTGCAACAGGTCGAGTCTGGCGCGCAGATCATCGATATCAACATGGACGAAGGCATGCTTGATTCCGAAATGGCGATGAAGAAATTTCTGAAGCTCGTTGCCTCAGAGCCTGATATCTGTCGCGTGCCGATAATGATTGACTCATCCAAGTGGGAGATCATCGAGACTGGACTTAAATGTGTTCAGGGTAAGTCCATCGTAAACTCGATCAGCCTGAAAGAAGGCGAGGAAGACTTTCTCGAGAAGGCTAAGCTCTGCTTGAAATATGGTGCAGCCGTTATTGTTATGGCGTTCGACGAAAAAGGTCAGGCAGACTCGCTGGAAAAGAAGAATGCAATCTGCAAGCGCAGCTACGACCTACTAACACAGAAGTTAGATTTCCCCGCCGAAGACATTATATTCGACCCTAATATCTTCGCCGTGGCGACGGGCATCGAAGAGCATAACAACTATGCTGTGGACTTTATCGAATCTTGCCGCTATATCAAGAAAAACCTGCCTGGCGCATTGATTTCTGGTGGCGTGAGTAATGTCTCGTTCTCATTTAGAGGCAATAATACCGTCCGCGAAGCAATTCACTCCGTCTTTCTCTATCACGCGATAAAGGCCGGCCTCACAATGGGCATCGTCAATGCTGGGCAGCTAACCGTCTATGATGATATCCCGGCCGACCTAAAAAAAGCAGTAGAAGACGTCATCCTCAATAAGCATGACAACGGTACCGAAAACCTGATGGAGGTGGCAGTAAACTACTCCGGAGGTTCACAAAAGAAAACCGCAGCAGATATTGCGTGGCGCGACGCCGATGTTGAAAAACGCCTAGCCTATGCTCTCGTAAAAGGCATTACAAAATTCATAGAGGAAGACACCGAAGAAGCCAGACAGAAAGCTGACAAGCCCATAGAGGTTATTGAAGGGCCTCTAATGAAAGGCATGGACGAGGTCGGCGATCTTTTCGGTAGCGGCAAGATGTTTCTACCGCAGGTCGTTAAGAGCGCTCGGGTAATGAAGCAAGCTGTAGCCTATTTACTGCCCTATATCGAGGCGGAAAAAGGCGGCGTAATACAGAGCAAGGGCAAGATATTAATGGCCACTGTGAAAGGAGACGTACACGACATCGGCAAAAATATTGTCGGAGTCGTGCTCGGCTGTAACAACTACGATGTGATCGATCTAGGAGTCATGGTCCCCTGCGAGAAAATTCTTCAGGTCGCAAGGGATGAGAACGTCGATGTGATTGGTCTCAGCGGGCTGATAACTCCATCGCTGGACGAGATGATTCATGTCGCTGGCGAGATGCAGCGACTCGATTTTAATATTCCTTTATTGATAGGCGGCGCAACAACATCCAAGGCGCATACCGCGGTCAAGATTGAACAGCATTATAATAACGACAGCACGATCTATGTACCTGACGCCTCTAGAAGCGTGTCCGTTGTTAGCACCCTACTCAATAACAAAAACAAGCCCGGGTATGCGAGCAAAATTCGCAGCGAATACGAAGTCATTCGAGAGCGAGTGGCAAATAGATCAACCAAGCTAAAATTACTTCCCTATAAGAAGGCAAATGCCAATCCGTTCACTACTGACTGGAGTAATTATACAGCGGCTAAGCCTGCCTTCTTAGGCACAAAGGTATTCACTGACTATGCCCTTGAGGATCTCCTCGACTATATAGACTGGACACCATTCTTTATTACTTGGAGTCTCGCAGGAAAATACCCAGCTATCCTGAATGATCAAAAAGTTGGTGAGGCTGCCACCGACCTGTTCACCGACGCAAAGGCGCTCTTGAAGAAGATCGTTGACGAGAAACTACTGACAGCAAAGGCTGTGATAGGGTTCTGGCCGGCCAATAAGATAGAGGACAACGACGTTCAGCTCTATGCCACGGATGAGTCCGGCGCCGTGCTTAATAAACTGCATTTCCTCAGGCAACAGATACCCAAAGAAGTCGAGTTACCCAACCTCTGCTTGGCTGATTTCATTGCTCCTCAATCAGCAAGAAATGGCACAGATTACATAGGCGGATTCGCCGTTACCACGGGCATTGGTGCCGATGAGCTCGCTGCCAAGTACTCGGCACAGAATGACGACTACACCGCGATTATGGTGAAGGCGCTCGCCGATCGTCTGGCCGAAGCCTTTGCTGAGCACATGCATGAGCGCGTACGGAAAGAATTTTGGGGCTTTGATCCTGCTGAAAAATTGTCAGCGACTGAGCTGATCGGCGAAAAATACCGTGGAATTCGTCCGGCACCTGGCTACCCAGCTTGCCCCGATCACTCGGGAAAAGAGACTCTCTTTTCTCTCCTGAATGCTGAGGAGGAAACACAGATCGAGCTGACCGAAAGTTTTGCCATGAGCCCTGCCGCAAGCGTTAGTGGCTTCTACTTTGGACATCCAGAATCAAAGTATTTCTCTGTAGGTAAGATTACTCAGGAACAGGTGGATGATCTGGCCAATAGAAATGGCAAACCGACAGCAGAAATGACAAAATTACTCACTCCGAATTTGGAATGAGACCTGCATAAGACTCACAGTTAGAAGTCATTCTAACCAACAATGAGATAGCAGTTAACAGAGAGTATTGAGCAACATGTACAGATACGACGGGTATGACCATCAGATGTTAGCGGATCGAGTCGCGCAATTTCGCGATCAGACCAATCGCTACATTGATGGCAAGCTAAGTGAAACTGAGTTCCTACCCCTACGCCTCCAGAATGGACTCTACGTACAACGCCTTGCACCGATGCTGCGCATCGCTGTACCCTACGGCATGCTGTCCTCAACACAGCTGCGCAAGCTTGCCTACATAGCCAATCACTACGACAAGGGTTATGCACATTTCACTACTCGCCAGAATATTCAATATAATTGGCCAGCTTTAGCCGATGTCCCAGATTTGCTCGCCGATCTCGCAGACGTAGAAATGCATGCCATACAAACTAGTGGCAACTGTATTCGCAACACCACAACCGATCAATTTGCAGGCGCAGCACCAGATGAACTAGAAGATAGCAGAGCGTATTGCGAGATCATCCGTCAGTGGTCGAGCTTCCACCCTGAATTTGGCTATCTACCACGAAAATTTAAGATTGCCGTCTGCGGTACTCTCGACGATCAGGCAGCTACTCAAGTTCATGATATCGGCATCTATATTGTCAAAGGAGAAAGTGACGAAATAGGCTTTCGCATTCTCGTGGGTGGCGGCCTCGGTCGTACGCCAGTTATAGGCAAAGAAATATTTAATTTCGTTGAGAAGAAACATCTTCTAACGGCGCTCGAGGCGATACTTCGTGTCTATAACCGCGAGGGGCGCCGCGACAATAAGTACAAAGCGAGGATCAAAATACTCGTAAAGGAAACTGGTGTCGAAGAGTTCAAGAACAAAGTAGTAGAGGAATGGGCGCTCATTAAAAATTCCTCGCTTACGCTTACAGACGAAGAAATTGATCGCTGCCAGAAGTTTTTCGATGCTCCGGATTATCAAGAATTGAGCAATAATCCGCCACAACTAACTGATAAATTACAGAGTAATATACTGTTCGCGGCCTGGCACTCTCAAAATGTAAAACCACACAAGGTCAGAGGCTACTCTATAGTGACTGTTTGTTTTAAAGAGACAGGTGTCGCTCCTGGGGACATCACAGACCGCCAGCTAGAACAAATAGCCAACTTATCTGACCAGTATAGCTTCGGCGAAATACGAATTAGCCACAAGCAGAATATCGTCATGGCTGACGTCCGTCAGGACCAACTCTTTGAGCTGTGGAAAGCGTTAGAATCTGGAGCAATGGCGAGCCATAATCTTGGCCTACTAACTGACGTTATCTGCTGCCCTGGCGGAGACTTCTGCGCACTAGCCAATGCGAAATCCATTCCTATAGCCGAATCGATTCAGCGAAAGTTTAATGACCATGATGAACTCACGAATATTGGCGAGATGAACCTAAATATTTCCGGATGCATGAATGCTTGCGGGCATCACCACGTCGGCAATATCGGCATTCTCGGTGTCGACAAAAAGGGCGAGGAATATTACCAAGTTTCCTTAGGGGGCTCATCGAAGAACAACGCTAGTCTCGGTAAAATAATAGGCCCCTCTTTCGCACAAGAAGAAATACCCGATGTGGTCGAAACTATCGTGGGCGTGTACAAAGAGAAGCGCAATGGCGACGAAAAATTCATCGAAACCTACAACCGAATCGGAATAGATCCATTCAAGGAGAAAGTCTATGCCAAAGCTGATTAATAAAAACGCCGTAATAGACAACCGTTGGACGGTAATGAAAGCATCTACCGGGCCGGAAATTTTACAAGTTGTACCCGGCAAGAACTTCATCGCGCCTCTGCAGTTCTGGAAGCTTTACCAAGAAGAGCTGAATGAATACGACGGCAACATTGCAGTGTGGTTAAACTCTGATGAAAACCCTGCACAGATCACTGGAGAGTTACACTCTCTCCCGCTGATCGCGCTCAATTTCCCAGTGTTTACAGACGGACGCTCCTATACCAACGCACGGGAAATAAGGCAAAAATATGCCTACACCGGAGAGATCCGAGCTATAGGCGATGTGCTGCGCGATCAGCTTTACTACATGGCGCAATGCGGCTTTGACAGTTTCGATATTCGTCACGATCAAGAAGTAGATCTTTGCCTTGATGCGTTTAAAGACTTCGAGACTTGCTATCAGTCCACTATCACGGAACCCACTCCCTTGTTCAGGCGACGCTAACTCGCTATAGTCTAGAACTATTAGCAAGACAGCTGCACTATGGAACCTGACTCCCTACTCTTTTCCTTCTTCCTCATTTTCACCGGTGCGGCGGTGCTCTCAACGATTGCCCTGTTCTTTCGTCAACCTCTACTCGTACGTATATCTGCGTGGGCGCCCTGCTTGGCCCTTACGGCCTAGCCTATATATCAGATGCTAGCCTGCTGACCGACATCGCCGAATTCGGCATTATCTTCTTACTGTTTTTACTCGGCTTAGATATGCAGCCGAAAAAACTTTTATCTACCTTACGCAAAACTTTCCTAGTCACACTCGCAAGCTCTGTTGTGTTCGTTCTTCTTGGATATTCTACGGGCCTTCTATTTGGTTTTAGCCAAACGGAGAGCCTCGTTATCGGGTTTAGTTTAATCTTCTCGAGCACCATTATTGGCATCAAGCTATTGCCCACAACCGTTCTACATCAAAAGCACATGGGAGAATTAATGGTTGGTATATTGCTACTCCAAGATTTCATCGCTATTTTCCTAATCACCTTCCTAGACGCCGGAAACCTACAACAGTCCACAGCATTAAGAGTCTTAATTGCCTTTCCAGTGCTGTTGGTATTCGCCTATTTCACTACACAGTATGTCCTGATACGACTGATCGCTCGGTTCGATCATTTTAAGGAATATATTTTCCTGCTAGCCATTGGTTGGTGCCTAGGCTTATCAGAACTTGGAGTTGCGCTAGGGCTCTCAGCTGAGATTGGTGCGTTTGTGGCAGGTGTGGCTTTGGCAACGAGTCCAATCTCACTTTATATAGCAGACAGACTAAAACCACTTCGCGATTTTTTCTTAATACTGTTCTTCTTTACACTGGGCGCGCAGTTTAATCTTTTGCTACTGCCCGACATCTTTGTCGCCTGTGTGGTATTGGCATTAGCTGTCCTTACAATAAAGCCTATCGTATTTCGATATTTATTAAAGAGATTCAGCGAGAAAAACAGGCTAGCCTGGGATGCCGGCCTGAGGTTAGGGCAGATTAGTGAATTTTCCCTACTAATAGCCTTCGTAGCAACGCAGTCTGGAGTGATAGGTGAGATCGCCTCCCTCACTATTCAAGGTGCGGCGATCCTGACTTTCCTAGTTTCTTCTTATATTGTAGTGCTGTTCTGCCCAACGCCTATCGCAATCAACCCGAAACTGCGCAGTGACTAGTCATTCAGTCTGAGATAATCAGCTATTGAGATCGAGCACGAAGCGCCCGTTTGCACCACCTTTTAACACCTGCGCCAGGCTCGCATCGAGCTCAGCGAATCCAATATCAGTACAAATGTCCTCTAGCTCATCTAGCTTCCATTCTGCTCCCAGCTTATTCCACAGGCGCCGTTTAGTTCCGATTGGTAGTTGCACCGAATCGACCCCTAAAAGATTTACGCCACGTAAAATAAACGGAAGAACTGTAGTAGAAAAACTAGGAGACTGCACCAAGCCACAGGCGGCTACACTGCCACCATAACGCAGCGATTTGATTACGTTACTGAGTGTATCCCCGCCAACCACATCCACCGCAGCGGCCCAATCTTCTTTTAGCATAGGACGAGTGTTTTCTTCTCCAAGCACGTTGCGGTCAACAACTTCAGACGCACCCAGTTTTAAAAGCCTATCGTGAGCCTCAGCCTTACCCGTGCTCGCAGCCACTTCAAAGCCAAGCTTGCTCAGTAGAGCAACCGCAATCATGCCAACACCACCACTCGCGCCAGTTACCAACACCTTGCCCTGCTTTGGCTCGGCACCATTGAGTAGGAGCTTCTCAACACACAGTGCGGCAGTAAAGCCCGCAGTACCTAGAATCATACTTTCTTTTTGACTTAGCCCAGATGGCAGCTTGACGACCCATTCAGACGGCACACGAATCATTTGCCCAAAGCCGCCGCTAGTGTTCATGCCAAGGTCATAACCGATGACCAGCACCTCGTCGCCGGCATTCAGACCAGCATCAGTGCTGCTAACGACTGTTCCCGCTGCATCTATACCCGGCGTGTGCGGGTATTGCCGTGTAACAGCTTTATTGCCGCTAAACGACATGGCGTCTTTGAAGTTAAGCGAGGAATAATTAACCTGAATAAGAGTGTCGCCATCGGGCAACTCATCAATATTGCGATCAACTACGACCGCGCTGTATTTTCCTTCGCTATCTTCTGAAACCTGCAATGCTTTGAATTCTTGCAATTATCTATCCGCCTTAGTTGATGATTTATTCGCCAAGGCATCAAGCCCTGTTCGCTTTTCTCGAGTTATTGTTACTGAAACGTAGTAGTCGTCGATTTTCCTATCCAGTTAGAGAGCAGTTTTTCCACTGTACCCTGTAATGCACCACCAATCTTATCTTGTAAAGATTTAGGTAGCTCGTACTCGACTTCGTAGACATCTGCTTCTTCGCAGGCACTTACGATGCAGTCGTCACTGGTTTTTATCTCGTCGACCATATAACGCTCTTTAGCCTGAGTACCGACCCATGTTTCGCCAGTAGCGATTTTGTCGATCTCTACACTGGGTCGATGCTCTTTGATCCAGGCCTTAAAAATGTCGTGCATTGTTTCTACTTCTTCCTGAACCTTGTCGCGACCTTTCTGAGTAATTTCTCCAAACTGGGTTAGTGTTCTCTTAAATTCACCGGCACTAATAATTTCGTAGTCGACTTCGTTCTTCTTCAGCACACGATGAAAGTTTGGCAACTGAACCAACACGCCTATTGAGCCAATAATTGCAAAGGGTGCGGATATCAAGCGGTCGGCTAAGCAAGCCATCATATAGCCGCCGCTAGCTGCAACTTTGTCTACACAGATAGTAAGAGGTATTTGCTTGCTCTTAATACGCAGCAGTTGCGAGGATGCAAGTCCATACGCATGAACCATGCCTCCCGGGCTTTCTAGGCGCAATAAAACCTCATCGAGAGGTTCCGCCAGCGTCAATATGGCTGTAATTTCCTCGCGTAGAGATGCCACTTCATCTGCAGAAATATTTCCGGTGAAGTTGATTACATACACGCGCTTCTTTCTTTGCTCTGACTCGCCCGCCTGTGTAGCAACATCATCAGCCTTTTTCGCCGCCTCTTTATCTGCTTTAGCCTGCTCCTTGGACTCGAGTTTTGCCTGCTTCTTCTCGTCTTTGTGAACTTGCTTTAACTGATCTTTGGCGAGCACCGAATGGCGCAAGGTATCCTTCATGTCGTCGAAATGCTCATTGAGATGAGTAACCTTGATCTGACCTTTCCTACCGGTCTTGCGCTGACGATTTCCGCTAGCAGCAATCACCCCTATCACAATGACAATTGCCACCACGATGGTCACCGCCTTTGCCAAAAACATGCCGTACTGAATCAAATATTCCAAATGTATTTCTCCTGTGGTGCTCGCTATTTGTGTATTTTGCCTCTATTGCTTAAGGAATTCAAAAATTACCATCTTCCTAGCAAGCCTACCTTTTCCCAACCTCATCAATAAAGGTGCCAATTAGCTTACCAGCAACACTTATCTTCTCAGACGGCACATTAGGCAATGAATCAATATCGAACCACCGTGCATCTGCGATTTCGGAAGGCTCCGGGACAATCTCTCCGCTATCGTATTCTGCTAGAAACCCCAACATTAACTGCGACGGAAATGGCCAAGATTGGCTGGAAATATAACGGACATTTTTAACCTGCAGATTTACTTCTTCCTTGACCTCTCTGTGCACTGTCTGTTCAGGCGTCTCCCCAATCTCGATAAAGCCGGCCAAGCAGCTGTAGAAGTTAGACTTGAAGCGTGAACTTTGAGCAAGAAGCATCTGATCGCCTTTAGTCACCAGCATAATCACACATGGGCTAATACGCGGAAAGAAATGTAGCGAACAGTGGTCACAGACTAGGGTTCGCTCGCTCCCATGATGGATCGTCCGAGTGCCGCAGGTGCCGCAAAATCGGTGGTTCTTATACCAATCGACCAGCTGACTCGCCCTGCCTGCGAGCAGAAACTTCTCCTGATCCGAAAAGAACAAGAGGCTGCGCAGAGAATTGAGTTTAGCGTGAAGAGCGACTGATATATCCTGTTGCAGGCTTACAGCAATTACCGCTGTGTCGGCATCTTGTTGCAGCAGGATTAAGTCTGTTGAATCATCTAGGTGATCTCTTATCTGCTCAAGGTTCCACAGAACTTCCTCATCACGTACTAAAATCTGCGATGAGTAAAATAATATGAAACTATCGGATTCGCTTAACAGTTGAGGGCTGAGAAAATGTTCTTCGTGGGACATGAATGCTCGATAGACAGGTGGCTGGGACTATTTCTGGAGCTACGCTGCTCAGAAAATCGCAACAGTTTGTATTTATGGGGTATTCGCAGAGATCTACTGCGAGTTGGCGCAAGATACTATAGTTTCTACGAGTGCTGTTCAAGATGATTCGTGCCGATTACGACTAGGCTTGTGTTTCGCCTTCTAAATCCAGCCACAGACATCCTTGCTCGCTGCTTTTAGCTAACTCGTTTAGTCGCTGCCGATGAGCCTCCAGCTCATCGCTACCAGCCTTGATCACTGTAATCTTCTCTCTGTGGGCAGTGTTTTTCTTGGCTTTAGCCCTGCGTGTAGATCCTTCTAATGTACCTTCGGCTAGCAGCAAACTGGATTGCCCGCTGGTCATTACCAGATAGACATCGGCTAAGATTTCCGCGTCCAGTAAGGCTCCGTGAAGTTGTCTCTGCGTATTATCAACGCCGTAACGCTTACAGAGTGCATCGAGGCTATTACGCTGCCCAGGATGCTTCTCACGAGCGAGCAGCAGACTATCGAGGACGCCGCAGAAACTCGCTATCTTAAGCGCATCAGTTTTTGTCGCACGCAGCTCGTGGTCTAGAAACCCGATGTCGAATGGCGCATTGTGGATAACCAATTCCGACCCGTCGATGAACTCGAGAAACTCAGATTCGACCTGATGGAAACGCGGCTTATCAGCAAGGAAATGTGATGTAAGGCCGTGTACTTCCATGGCCCCTGCATCGATCTCTCGATCAGGGTTGAGATAGCAGTGAAAATGCTTACCGGTGAGTTTGCGATTATCGATCTCCACGCAGCCTATCTCGATAACTCGATGGCCCTGAGAAGGATCCAAACCAGTTGTTTCGGTATCAAGTACTACTTGACGCATAATATTCTCTTCATGAATCGACTACTTACGTAGCTAGTTATTTTTCATTATCAGGATTGAACTAATTCAACTCATCTATTCCCTGATTCGCCAACTGATCAGCGATCTCGTTTTCAGCATGACCGCTATGCCCTTTGACCCAAACCCATTCGATTGTATGTCCGCCCACAAGACCATCGAGCTCTTTCCAAAGCTCTACATTTAGTACGGGCTTCTTGCTGGCGGTACGCCAATTTCGCTTTTTCCAATTTTCAATCCACTCGGTGATTCCGGTGAGTACGTATTTGGAGTCTGTGGTAATAACCACGTCGCAAGACTTGGTTAATGCCTGAAGGCCCCTGATCACTGCCGTGAGCTCCATTTTGTTGTTGGTACTCATGATCTCGCCACCATGCAGAGTTTTCTCCACTCCATCATAGCGCAGCAACACGCCCCATCCGCCTGGCCCAGGATTACCTCGGCAGGCTCCATCGGTATACATCTCTACTACTTGTGACATAGGAATATCGGACGCCTTAATAGTTTACTACTGTTATGCTTTCAGTGGATCTTAATCTTAGCACGAACGTTTTCCGTAGAGGGCATCACCGAGGGGCGCGCACGTAACCCTCGCCATTTTGGCAGTACGGGTGTAAGAGGCATTGATTGTTTAATGCAATGAATAAAATAAGCTCCGCCAAAAGGGCTGTGTAGCTTGTTTCCAAAATTTTCTAGGCTCTCTGCACGGCTTAATAGTTTTGATATTTTCACAGGCATAAAATGCAAACCGTAGGAAATCGAGTCGATGTGCAGGTCTAACAGTTTTAGCCAGTCGCTGACGCGGCCCTTGGAAATAAATTTCCCCCGCCAGGGAATATTCTTCTTCCGTTTGAATAGCTTCCAGAATCCCCAACAACTATAAGGATTGAAGCCTACGATAAACATGTGACCACCAGGGCGTAATACTCGAGTAGCCTCTCTCAAAACACGGTGACTATTCGCCGCAAAATCGAGAGCATGATGAATAACGACAACATCAACGCTATCGCTGCTAAGGGGTAACTCCTCGTTACTCGCTACAGCTTTAGTCGAGCCTGCCCTAAAACTGGGAGAGAAAATTATCTTGTGGCCCACAGGGCTGTGATCAATGAGAGAATGCTCTTCACTAAACCCGAGCTGCAGTATGTGGTAACCGAAAAGCTTCTCAAGAGCAGTGTGAATCGCCTCCTTCTCGGCTCTAAAAACAGCCTCGCCCTGCGGAGTTTGAAACCAATGCGCCACCTGATTTGAGAGCATATCTGAGTCAGGCATGCCACGAAGCAGGCGACGGCGGGTTTCATGTTTGGAGAGTAGGTTCATTTTCACGTCTTGAGTGAGTCTGCACTGATCAATTCTGAGGCAATATAGTGTAAACACTATCGGCAGAGAAATTAAGCAATATTCCGCAACATACGTGCCTTCGCTAGGTATTACGGCTTGTAATAGCCTATCATGTCGTTTTAGGTGCAATACCATCCCTATGATCAGCGCTATCCAGCCTACTCCTTCGCCGCAAGGAGCATAAACTCCGAGACTAGCATACAGGCATATTTAGGGCGAAATCCCATCATTGAAGCCGGGGTACTCGCCGCACTTTATGGCTGAAAAGACTCGTGCTAATACTTCATCTGAAACACATGCATTTTACCAAATTCACTTACTTACTTTTCAGGCATCTGATTTGCGAACACTAATTAGAAACACCTTATTTGCACTGCTTCCTCTGCTGCTTGCTGCTTGTCAAAACTCCCAACAATTGGGGCCACCCTCAGATGAGTCTGGAGCGGTTAGCACAATGCAGGAGCCAGCGCGCAGCCCAAAGGCTTCACTTGGAAATTCCCAGAGAATGAATAAGGAATCGTCGCTGATCGCAGATTCCGATACCGGCTATGATGATCTATGGGAAAGAATACGAGGCGGATTTCAACTTCATGAGCATTACTCTCATCCAAATGTCGCGAGATACATTCAGAACTATTCAACGCAACAACGCTATTTCGACCTGCTACAGACAAGGGCCTCACCTTTTCTATTTGAAATCGTAGAAGAAATTGAACGACGCGGACTGCCAATGGAATTTGCGCTACTGCCAATGGTCGAAAGTACCTATAACCCCAATGCCTATTCGAGAGAGCATGCCGTCGGCCTATGGCAATTCATTGGCGCTACGGGGGCGAGCTTAGGGTTACAACAAGACTGGTGGTTTGATGGTCGCAGAGATCCTTTGGCCTCAACTCACGCCGCCTTGGAATATATGGAGCAGCTCTACAAACAATTCGACGAAGATTGGTTGCTCGCCATCGCCGCCTATAACACAGGGAATGGAAACTTACGCCGAGCTATTCGTAAGAATGAGGAGCAGGAGGTAAATTTCTGGACTCTTAATCTGCCAGGAGAGACAAAGGCGCATGTCCCGAAGCTACTCGCCCTTGCAGCCATCATCGCTGACAACGAACTATGGAACATCGAATTAGAGCCGCTTGCCAACGAGCCGGTGCTGCGCTCCGTTCGGGTTGGTTCGCAGATAGATCTCTCTCAAGCTGCAAGGCTAGCCCAGATCGAGTATGAGCAACTACGCGCGCTAAATCCCGGCTATCTCCAATGGGCCACTCATCCAGATCAACCACAGGAAATGCTTCTCCCCTTCGAAAACGCGGCATTACTGGAGAATGCGTTAGTGGGCATTGATAAACATGAACTTCTGACTTGGGATCGGTATGAGATAAAGCCTGGTGATACGCTGGGCGCAATTGCTGCTAAGTTAAATACTCGGGTTGATATACTGCAGACATTTAACTCCCTAGTTGGGAGTCGCATAACAGCGGGTGAGTCGCTATTGATTCCGCGTACCACTGACCCCGAGCTTCTGGCTTCTGCACCACGCATAACAAGAGGATCAGAACGCCAACTTCCTCAGATACCAAAGGAATACAGAGTGAGATCCGGAGATAACCTCTGGGTCATAGCAAGACGCTTTCAGCTACACTCTAAAGAAATAGCCGCGTGGAACCAGATCCCCCTCGACGAATTACTGCAACCCGGGCAAGTATTGAACTTATCCTACGCACTTGAAGACAAGAATGAAGCGCCCGAAGTTCAGGCCAGCGACAGCCCTGATTTTTATGTTGTGCGTCGTGGCGATAGCATGGACGCGATAGCCAGCCGCTTTGGCATTGACTTGCAAAAGCTGTTGCTGTGGAATGAGCTCCACATAGGCGAATTAATCTTCCCCGGACAAGAACTTCAGGTTATTCCGGTGAGCTTAGGAAACTAGTGGGAAATTGACATGACAGATAACTTAAGCACCAGCGTTGCACCAAAAGAGTTTCTCGGCCATCCGCGCGGCTTAGTTATTTGCTTCCTAACCGAGATGTGGGAGCGCTTTAGTTATTATGGAATGCGCGCCCTGCTCATCTTCTATTTAACCCAACACTTCCTCTTCTCTGATCAATCTGCCTCAAGCATCTATGCCGCCTATATCTCACTCGTCTATATAACACCCGTTATTGGAGGAGTTGTCGCGGACCGCTATATCGGCCCAGTTAAGGCGGTCATTCTAGGGTCACTATTACTCGTCGCCGGCCACCTAGGCATGGCAATCGAAGGCTCTCAAGCGGTAGAGACCATAGTGGGTGGTGAGACGCTAATTCAGCGTGACCCGTTCTATCTTCAGGTATTCTACTTCTCGCTAGGGCTAATCATTATGGGTGTAGGCTTTTTGAAAGCCAATATCTCTACGCTCGTAGGCTCGATGTACGAACGCGAAGATCCCAGACGCGATGGCGCCTTTACGCTGTTCTATATGGGAATCAATGCCGGTTCATTTTTAGGCGCGATAATCTGCGGACTGTTATTGCAATATAAAGGTTTCAGCTGGGGTTTCGGCGCAGCCGGTATCGGCATGCTGTTTGGGTTAGTGGTATTCATAAAAGGTCATCATCTATTTGGTGACGCCGGCAAGCCTAAAGACCCAGTGGCGCTGCAGCAGAAAATTATCCCCGGAATAAGCCGCGAAATTCTTATCTACATCTTGGCCTTCGTCGGCGTTTTGGTGTGTTGGCAGTTAATGCAGGCACCCCCGCTAGTTGGCGGCCTGGTTGGCGCAACACTTGTAGGCATGACTCTGACAGTTGTTGTCTACGCGTTCACTAAATGTGAGCCGATGGATAGAAATAGGATGCTCGTCTGCCTCTTCTTAATGAGCTATCAGATTATCTTTTGGTCTCTGTGGGAACAGACAGGCAGTTCACTAAACCTGATGGCTGATCGAAACGTAGATCGCATCGTGTTCGGCCTCGAACTACCGGCAGCGATGTTTCAATCGGTTAATGCCTTCTTTATAATTACCCTAGCGCCGATCTTCAGCATTGTCTGGATCTATCTAAACCGACGCGGCTGGGAACCCAGCACGCCTACTAAATTTGCCCTAGCACTTATGCAGCTCGGGCTCGGTTTCTTGTTCTTGGTGTATGGCGCCTCCCTTGCGACTGACCCTACCCAGATCGCGCTAATCTGGCTGATTCTGCTGTATTTGCTGCATACCACGGCTGAGCTGTGCATATCCCCGGTTGGGCTTTCTATGACCACCAAACTCTCTGTACCAAGTGTAGTTGGCATGATGATGGGCTGCTGGTTTCTAGCTATGGCCGGAGGAAATTATATATCTGGCACTATTGCAGCCATGACCGGTTCCGACACTATCGGAGGGGAAGTTGTAGACCCCGCGGCGGCACTTGCCAACTATATGGATGTCTATTACACGGCCGGTATCTACAGTATCGGTATCGGGGTGCTTGCCTTGTTTATTTCGCCCGTATTGAAACACTTTATGCATGGCATTAAGTAATTCACACCCTTTGCCGCAATCTCGGCCAAATACCAGTTAGTGATCGAGTGTGGGTAATCACCACAAAATGCAGTAAAATGAACAGCACAAAAGCCAGCTAAAACAGGATAAAAGCATGGGTTATCTCACAGGTAAAAAGTACTTAATTCTTGGTGTTGCAAGCAAGCTCTCAATCGCCTCTGGCATTGCCGAGGCGATGCATCGCGAAGGCGCCGAACTCGCATTCACCTATCAGAATGAGAAACTCAAGGAACGTGTTCTTAAATTTGCGGCAAGCTGGGACTCAAATTTAGTGTTCCCATGCGACGTTGGCAAAGACGAAGAGATTGCAGACCTATTCGCTGAACTCGGCAAGAGCTGGGACGGGTTAGATGGCATAGTTCACTGTCTAGCTTTCGCTCCGGGCAACGAGCTCGACGGAAACTATGTAGATGTAACGACACGAGAAGGATTTTTAATGGCGCACGAAATCAGCTCCTACAGCTTCGTCGCCCTCGCTCAAGCTGGAAAGTCCATGATGGCTGGCCGAAATGGTTCTCTGCTCACGCTGAGTTATCTGGGAGCAGTACGCAGCCTTCCTAACTATAATGTTATGGGTCTAGCAAAAGCTAGCTTAGAAGCAAACGTACGTTATATGGCAGCTAGCCTTGGACCTGAAGGGACGAGGGTGAATGCTATATCTGCAGGCCCGATAAAGACCCTCGCCGCTGCAGGCATTAAGAGTTTTAGGAAAATGCTTAAGCACAATGCGCAGCAAACCCCTCTTAGGAGGAACGTTACAATCAGCGAAGTAGGAAATGCCGCGAGTTTTCTCTGCTCTGATCTAGCCTCTGGAATCAGTAGCGAGATTCTTTACGTAGATGGCGGCTTCAATACTACCGCCATGGGCTCGCTCAACGATCTAGAGACTGCAGAGAACTAGCCGCCTAAGAATTGAAAGCTATTTACGTTGCCGCTGCTTCGTTGGAAAACGACTCTGCGGCGTCAAGAACGCTTTTAACTAGTAAGTCAGAGAGGCTGCTCATCTAGAATGCTTGACTCGATGTCCGCATTCTCTTGTAAGTTGCTCATGTAGGCCTGGAAGTCGCTATTACCTAAATCAGCGACCATGCCGCTAACCATATTTTCTCGGTCTATCTGTGGCAAAGTAGCTATAGAGCCAGCATTGATACTATTCAGTTCAACAATGACTGCAGTGTCATTGGTCAATGTAAGATTGTCATAGGTAGACGTATCCGAATCGGCTAGAGACATGGAAAAGACCTTGGCCAAAATCTCTCGATTAACAGTTACTGCGCCCCTGCTTGTGCCTTCCTCAGTCAGCCATTCGATTTCGTTGTCTGCCAAGAGCTGGTCAACCGACTCATCATTTTCTATATTGGTGAGAAGCTGATCATTAAGAGCCTGAACTGCCTCGCGCTCCATCTGGGTGCGAATTATTACTGCTATCTCTGGCTCGACTTCCTCGATTGGCAATACGGCAGCCTCATTGAAAAGCAAAACATTCAGTACAACCGCCTGCGAAGGGCTTAGCTCAACCACTTCACTGTTGTTGCCCTCAAGCAAAACCTCCTCAGAAAAGGCTGCAGCAATAAGCGCCTGGTTGGAGAAAATACCGCTTCCTCCAGTACGACCGAAAGTGCCACTAATGAGCACGTCCAATCCCAGTTCTTCCGATATCGTTTCTAAATTCCCCGTCTCAAACGCTAGATTAGAAAGATCGCCTAATCGCTGTGCGTAAATCAGCTCTACCTCTGAGCTCTTTAACTGACGCTCGATGCGATCAGCGACCTCCTCAAAACTCTGAAATACATTTTCTGAGTCCTCCGTAAGCATAACGATGTGAACACCGAAATCCGATATTACTGGGCCCGAAACTTCATCCACGGATAGAATTTCTAGCACTTCTTCGAGGGCGACAGGAAAGGCTGTACCATCTGTATAGCCGATATCTCCGCCGTCTTCTGCAGAAACAGTGTCTGTAGAGACGTCCAACGCTACTGCTCCAAAGTCCTCACCGGCATCAATTCGCTGCTTAGCCGTAGCCGCCATCTCTAGAGCCTGTTCTTCGCTGAGATCTCCTCCAACTTCGAAAAGTATGTGGGACGCACGCTTTTCTGCGGACCCTTCAAAAGCCGATCGCTCTGTTTCATACTGCGCTTCAATGACACCTTCATCGAGCTCTATCTCATTAGAGATTATGTTTTTATCCAACAGCACATAGCTCACTGATACCGTTTCGGGCTGCGTGAAATCTTGTGGGTTCTCAGTGTAATAACTCTGAATCTGGGCATCTGAGATCGCCGTGCCGAGAGTTCGAGTGCCTAACGGGATTGAGAGATAGCGAAAATCTCGCGTCTGAGCCGCCAGACCGGCTATTCGTTCTAATTCTGAGTCAGTGACAAAGGCCGAACTGCTATAAGCGTTAGCAAGCTGTGACAGCAACATCTGTTGCTGCAAAGTATCTCTATAGATGGGAATGCTGAAGCCCTGGCTAGCCATAGTCCGTATCGCTAAATCAGAATCGAACACGCCGTTTATTTGGAAATTAGGATTTTCTATAATCGACCTATCAACTCGATTGCTAGAAACAGACATATTCGATGCTTGGGCGGATTGTCTTAACAACACCTCTTCTACGATTTGCCCCAGCGCTATTTGCTCAAGTAGACCCTGATCTAGAGAATCTGCGCTTCCACCAATAGAATTCAATAGATTCTGTGTATTCGCTTGTAACTGAGCTTCGGATACTTCTTCGCCATTGATTTCAGCGACTGGAGGCGATGTTATGAAGCCATTCATAATCGAATCCACTCCGAAAAGGGCGAATATAGCCACGATGAAGCCGATAATTACCTTGGCTATCACACCCTGTGAATTGTCACGTATATCTTGCAGCATAGTTGTTCCTAAATTCCGCTAAATCGCTAATCAACCACTCCCTGCTAGGAGAGGAAGTAATGTAATTCGTAAACCAAAAAAGGCGCATCATAGATGCGCCCTACTTTCTCTTGGGAACCGCGGGGAAATCAGTCTCTCATTCCCGATCAATTAGATTCTTAGCCATAAATTCTAGAGCATCGAATCAGTAGCAACTGAGGTTATCTCAGCTAAATAATTGAACTTGCAGTCCAATCAACTCAATTAAGAGTTAACAGAATCCTTAAGTGCCTTGCCTGCTTTAAAGCTAGGTACACGAGCCGCTTTAATTTGAATTGGCTCGCCAGTTTGGGGATTACGACCAGTTCTAGCCGCTCTGTGCTTAGTAGCAAAAGTTCCGAAACCTACCAATACAACAGGTTCTTCTTTCTTCAATGAATCTGTTATTGCGTCGATCATTGCATCGATAGCACGACCAGCAGCAGCTTTAGGAAGGTCCGCACTAGCGGCAACAGCATCTATTAATTCTGATTTATTCACGTTATCCCCTTTTTCTAAATTTAAGTGATTTTCTAAATTTAAGTGATTTTTTAACCCAGTAAACGCCTAAAAAATACTGGTGTATTTGAAGCAATACCAATGACAAAAAGCCACAAATTTTAAGCTCTGGCGTAACCTAATTCTTTTCCCAAAAATATGACGTAAACCCACCGTGATACCTGACCTTTATACCAATTGCTTGAAAGCCATGTCAACCGGAAACACGTGGTATCAATGGGTTTTTATCTGCTTTTCATCACTGCTTTTATCTTTATCTTCTTGCTTTGCATCTTTATCTGAGGAAGCTTTTTCATCACCACTTATTGGAGTGGGCTGAAACTCAAGCGCGTGCTCCAAAACTTGGTCGATCCAGCGAACAGGAATGATCTCCAAATCCGCTTTGATATTGTCTGGAATTTCTTTTATGTCTCTCTCGTTATCGGCGGGAATTAGCACAGTCTTAATGTTGCCTCGGTGCGCGGCCAACAATTTTTCCTTCAATCCACCGATTTTAAGCACCTGCCCTCGTAATGTTATTTCTCCTGTCATTGCTACGTCAGCGCGGACAGGAATAGAGGTCAGAGCGGATACTAGAGCAGTACACATACCGACACCTGCGCTAGGCCCATCTTTGGGAGTAGCGCCTTCAGGTACGTGTATGTGAAGATCGTATTTCTCATGGAAGTTGGTGGCCAGACCAAGCGATTCAGCTCGACTCCTAACCACGGTAAAAGCAGCTTGAATTGATTCCTGCATTACATCACCGAGAGAGCCTGTCTTAGTGGTTTTGCCCTTACCATTTACTGCGACTGCTTCTATAGTTAGCAGCTCGCCACCTACGGAGGTCCAAGCTAGTCCGTTAACCTGACCTATCAGGTTTTGTTCTTCCGCCTTGCCATAGTCATATTTTCGAACACCAGAATATTGCTCCAACTCATCGGAGGTAAGGTTAACCACCTCAGTACTGCTTTCCAGAGAATTCTCTTTAACGACCTTCCGGCAAATTTTGGCTATTTCCCTTTCTAGGCCGCGGACTCCTGCCTCGCGCGTGTAATAACGAACTAAGTCACTAATTGGCTCTGTAGTGAAGGTCAATTCCTTATCTTTAACGCCGTTGCTCTTCTTTTGCTTCGGAATTAGATAGCGCTCTGCGATGCTTATTTTTTCTTCCTCTGTATACCCGGGAAGTCGAATAACTTCCATACGATCCAGAAGCGCCTCAGGAATGTTCATGCTATTGGAGGTACACACAAACATAACTTCCGAAAGGTCGTAGTCGACCTCAAGATAGTGATCATTGAAACTATGGTTTTGCTCTGGATCAAGTACTTCCAGCAAGGCCGAAGCGGGATCTCCGCGGTTATCCATCCCCATCTTGTCAATCTCGTCTAACAAGAACAATGGGTTTTTAACCCCAACCTTGGATAGTTTCTGTACCAATTTGCCAGGCAGGGAACCTATATAGGTTTTTCTATGGCCCCTTATTTCTGCCTCGTCACGAACGCCACCAAGCGCCATGCGCACAAACTTTCTATTGGTCGCCCTTGCGATCGATTCTCCCAGAGAGGTCTTACCTACTCCAGGTGGTCCCACCAAACAGAGTATCGGGCCTTTCAATTTCTTTACACGCTTCTGTACGGCGAGATATTCGAGGATTCTTTCTTTAACTTCCTTCAGGCCGTAGTGGTCAGTCTCGAGAATTTCTTCTGCCTTAACCAAGTCCATGCGAACCTTGGACCGCTTCTTCCACGGAATACTAACCATCCAATCGAGATAGGTACGCACAACCGAAGCTTCCGATGACATAGGTGACATCTGCTTCAATTTGTTTAATTCCGAAACGGCCTTCTCTTTTGCTTCTTTGGGCATGCCAGCGTCATCGATGCGTGTTTTAAGTTCCTCAGCCTCATTCGGTACATCATCCATTTCACCCATTTCTTTCTGAATGGCCTTCATCTGCTCGTTCAGATAGTACTCGCGCTGACTTTTCTCCATCTGCTTCTTAACACGCCCACGAATGCGCTTTTCTACCTGAAACAGATCGATTTCTGACTCGATCAGCGCCATTAAGTGTTCGATTCTTGCCTGCAGGCTGACCAGCTCCAACAGGTTCTGCTTCTGTGCAAGCTGCAAAGTCATGTGATTCGCGATGGTATCGATTAGGCGCCCTGGCTCATCGATGCTGGAGATAGACGTCATTACCTCTGGCGGTATTTTCTTACTGAGTTGCACATACTGCTCAAACTGTGAAAGCAGAGAACGAATCAGTGATTCAGACTCTTTTTCGGGAACTGCGTCAGTAGTAAGAACCAGAATCTCGGCGCGAAAGTGATCCGCATCGAATCTTACATTGCGCAATTGAGCTCGATCTAAACCCTCTACTAGCACCTTAACCGTGCCGTCGGGCAAGCGAATCAGCTGCAGAATCGTCGCGACTGTACCAATCTGATATAAATCATCGGCAGCCGGCTCATCGTCGGAGGCGTTCTTCTGCGCCACCAACAAGACCTGCTTATTGCTCGCCATGGCAATTTCCAGGGCTTTGATAGATTTTGGTCTGCCGACGAATAACGGCTGAACGATTTGCGGATAGACCACTACATCGCGCAGTGGCAATAATGGTAATTGTGTGTTGCTGGGATCGTCCGAGGGTATGCTCATATACTACTCTATGAATTCGTGGACACGCCTAATTAAGGCGCACTAAAAGTGATTGGGTGGCCCTAGGGCCTACTTTCAAAGATGGTGCCAGAGCCTCAAATATCAAGGCTTTGGCAGAACTTAATCAGTTCTGATCATCTGCAGCAGATTTGCTCTGCTGCTCGACATTCTCGTACATAAGCAATGGCTCTGATTCTCCTTCTATAACAGCGGCATCAATAATTACCTTGCTGACCTTCTCCATTGAAGGAATCTTGTACATGGAATCTAATAATACGGTTTCCATAATGGAGCGCAGCCCACGAGCGCCCGTTTTACGATCTTTTGCCTTTCTCGCAATAGCACGAAGCGCATCATCGCGGAATTGTATTTCAACCCCTTCCATTTCGAACAACTGAGCATATTGCTTAGTTAATGAGTTCTTCGGCTCACGGAGAATGCGTACCATCGCGTCCAGATCCAACTCATCTAGAGTCGCAATCATTGGTAAGCGACCGACGAATTCAGGGATAAGTCCGTACTTAACTAAGTCTTCAGGCTCCACGCCACGCAACGTTTCGCCAACTTTGCTCTCTTCTTCCTTAGATCTCACTTCTGCCGAGAAGCCGATACCACTCTTATCAGAACGATCTCGAATGATCCGATCCAATCCAGCAAAGGCACCGCCACAGATAAACAGGATATTAGCCGTATCTACTTGCAGGAACTCTTGTTGTGGATGTTTACGACCACCCTGAGGCGGAACGGAGGCAACCGTGCCCTCTATGAGCTTCAGCAAAGCCTGCTGCACACCCTCGCCTGAGACATCGCGAGTGATAGATGGATTGTCTGACTTTCGGGAAATCTTGTCGATTTCATCGATATAGACGATGCCTATTTGAGCCTTTTCTACATCGTAATCACATTTTTGTAACAGCTTCTGAATGATGTTTTCTACATCCTCACCTACGTAACCGGCCTCGGTGAGAGTTGTCGCATCAGCGATAGTAAAGGGAACATCCAGCAAGCGCGCCAAGGTTTCTGCCAGCAGAGTCTTACCCGTTCCGGTAGGACCTACCATCAAGATATTACTCTTGCTTAGCTCGACCTCACCATTGGATTTTGCGTAGTTGAGTCGCTTGTAATGGTTATAAACCGCTACGGCAAGCACCTTCTTGGCGCTTTCCTGTCCGATGACATACTCATCAAGCGTTTTTTTGATTTCTTCGGGGATTGGGAGCTTGCGCTCGGTGGTTTCGGTGTCCTTTTCCTGAATTTCTTCGCGGATTATGTCATTGCACAAATCAACGCATTCATCACATACGAACACCGATGGGCCCGCAATTAGTTTGCGAACCTCATGCTGGCTCTTACCGCAGAACGAACAATACAGCAGTTTGCCGTTATCGTCGCCTTTATTAAAATTATCGTCTGACATCTGAACTACAACCTGAAATCTACAAATTTGGCTAGAGCCCGAACTAGCGGACATCTAGGTATTGACCGGGAATTCTATCCACTCCAAACCCCGGAACCTGAATGCGAACCTGTGACAAGTGAAAATTTGGCTTGTTCCATTGCCTTCTAAAATGGCGACATCCGCATGGAATTGCAAGCCCACAGGCCTTTTTAAACGCTTTCTATACTCTTTCTATCTACTCTTCGCTGAATTACTTTATCCACCAATCCATATTCCTGTGCTTCATCGGCGCTCATGAAGTTGTCTCGTTCTGTGTCCTTCGCAATAGCTTCTACCGACTTTCCAGTATTCTCAGCAAGTAGGACATTAAGACTCAGCCGTAACTTTATGATTTCATTAGCTTGTATTTCAATGTCTGAGGCCTGGCCTTGAGCTCCACCACTGGGCTGATGAATCATCATGCGTGAATGGGGCAGCGCTAAGCGCTTACCCTTCGCGCCGCCGGCTAGCAACATAGCCCCCATGCTAGCAGCCTGCCCAATACACATTGTGCTCACATCCGGCTTGATAAACTGCATCGTATCGTAAATCGATAGCCCGGCTGTAACCGACCCGCCTGGAGAATTGATATATAAGTGTATGTCTTTATCTGGATTTTCAGATTCTAAGAACAACATCTGCGCGACAACCAGATTGGCCATGTGGTCTTCCACCTGTCCCGTCATGAATATCACCCTGTCCTTCAACAATCTGGAATAAATGTCGTAGGAGCGCTCACCACGGGCGGTTTGCTCGACTACCATAGGCACGAGAGCCGCCGTGGGTTGAATATTATTTGACATGTATCCCTGTCCTTTTATGTACTCACTAAATAGTACCGGCTAACGATGCCAGCTAAGTAAATAGCGGTGAAGTTACGTTTTTGAAAACAGCTTGTTAGGCATCCGGTTCTGCGTCTTCGTCTGGCTGCTCGTCTGTTGCCTTCGGTTCCGGCTGAATTACTTCCTGATAACTCACCAGCTTATCGCTCACAGCTGATTGTTCTATAACGTAATCGAAAACCTGATCCTCAAGGACGCTAGACTCAATCGTAGCTAATTGCTCTTGGTTGCCGTAATACCAATTGATAACTTCATCTGGCGACTCATAGGTTGACGCGAGCTCCTCTATCGATTCTCGCACCTTCGTTGGGTCTGCTTTCAGTTCCTGCTGCTGAATTACTTCGCCTAGCACTAGGCCTAACAGCACCCGTCTAGCGGCCTGCTCTTTAAACAATTCGTCTGGCAGCATATTTGGATCGATGTTTTGTCCACCGCCAAACTGTTGCATCGCCTGCTGCCTTAGCTGTTCGATCTCGCCGCCGACTAAAGCGTCGGGAATCTCTGCGTCCACAACTTCTACAAGGCAGTCCATGATCTTGTTCTTAAGCTTATTACGACTCGCCGTCTTCAATTCACGGCGCATATTATTTGTCACTTCTTCGCGAAAAGCGTCATTTCCGCCTTCTTCGACGCCGAAGCTCTTATAGAATTCTTCATCTACAACAGGCATGACCTGCTCACTCACAGAATTCAGTGTGATCTCGAAAGCGACCTCTGCCCCCGCCAATTCCTTATTGTGGTATTCCTCGGGGAAGCTTAAATCCAAGGTAAATGCGTCGTCTGCAGACTTTCCTTCTATTCCAGATTCGAACCCAGGAATCATACGCTCAGAACCAAGAACCAAATTCGTTCCCTGCGCGCTGCCACCCTCAAAGTCTTCACCATCACGACTACCTACATAGTTAATGTTGACCATATCTTCCGTAGCTGCGGCTCTGTCGCAGACTTCCCAGCTTTGTTTCTGCTTACGCAGGGTCTGTATCATCTCATCAATATCAGCCTCTGAGATATCTGCTCCTAAACGTTCCGCCTTAATCGTCGATAAATCCGGCAAAGTAATCTCTGGGTACACTTGAAATGTCGCTACAAATTCTAAATCTTGACCCTCGTCCAGGTTTTTCGGGTCAATATTGGGCTGACCGGCTGGCTTCAGGCTTTCCTGATCGATGGCCTCGTAATAGGACTGGCTCATCATCTCGCCTACCACTTCCTGCCGCACGCCAGCTCCAAACTTGCTTTTGATTACCTTGTAGGGAACCTTGCCTTTTCGAAAGCCATTTAGCTTTACGTTTCTAGCAGCCTCCTGTAATCGCGTGTTAACAGCACTATCGACTTTCTCGCTAGGAACAGCGACAGTCATCTTTCTTTCTAAACCTTGTGTAGTTTCAACGGAAACCTGCATGTATAAACCTCATCATTTCCAAGCGAAAAACTCGGAATTTTTAATATCAATCAATATCGAGATATTTTACTGAACTAATCTGGATATTGGTTAGCGATAGCTGGATAGCCTCATTGGGCAAGCTCTTGATTTTAATACTTTTCAAGAGCCAACGGGCTACCGCCTGCCCGCAAAGTGCGGATTTTCCCACATCGAAAACTCAGATTCAATCACAGAATATGGGCCCAAAGCTGGTAAAATCAACGTACAATTTCATAATTGGAGGAAGTCGTGCGATATTCTCGCTCTTCAACTCCCAATTGGCTAAATACATGATAAGCAAGTCTGAAATAGGCGGCGTTATTTTGGCAGGCGGCAAAGCCTCGCGAATGGGCTTCCGCGACAAGGCTCTAGAGCCCTTACACACTAGACCATTACTTGAGCATGTTATAGCTAAGGCCGCGCCTCAAGTAGCGCATCTGATACTGAGCGTTAATCATAATATCGAGCGCTATCAAGCATTTGGCTTGCCGATGGTAAACGATCGCACAGATGGCTATGGCGGTCCATTACTGGGTATCTTGAGCGCCATGCATTGGTTTCGGGGTGCTAAGACTGCCAAAGGGATTCGCTACCTTGCCTGCTTCCCTGGAGACGCTCCTGAATTCCCCAAAGATGTGGTATACCAACTGGGGCTGGAGTTAGACAAAAAATCCGCCGCCGCTGCCTACATCTTTCATAGAGATCAAATCCAACCTCTCTTCTCTGTTTGGCGTCTTGATATAATCCAAAAAATAGAAGATGCCGTGGCTGACGGTTTGTTTGGGCCTAAATTACTTTTTGGCTCTCTCAATGCTGTAGCGGTGAATTATGAGGACAACTCTCCCGGTGCTTTCAGCAACATCAACAGTAGGGAAGATTTAACTGCAGCCGCGCTACTCATCAGCCGTGAATAGCCCATTTACGCTGCCCAAAAATTGTTCAATTGAAATTATTTCATAGTTTAGAAGAACGCTCTATCTCGTTGTTTACTATTGATAAAACAGAAACGTTGATTTCTCAAAAAGCCTCGTACCTCGTTGTTTTAAATAACTTTATTGACTTATTTCTGGCAAAGAAGCTGGGAACTGCATAACTATGAATGGCATATTATTTGCGCCCTAGTAAATATTCGTAACAATTATTACCTTGTTATTACTCGCTGGCTTGGGGTTGCCTGCCAGATTCCAGATCCGGACCGGTTCTGGAATCGGCTGCAACCCCGAGCTAGCGGAGACCAAGTAAAATTACTCTTGTCATCTGTCCAGTGAGGGGGGTATGCTCGGTTCAAATAGCTGCAATTAGAAGAGAAAACTCCCGCACGATGTCTGACAACCGGCACAAAGATAATTCCCATGAGCCCGCTCCCGATCGCAGCGAAAGGATATTTAGCGAGCAAGATCTTTGGTACTTCAAAATCCGTGAGGGTGATGAAGTAGGCCCATTTCGATACCGTAGTGAAGCGCAAAGTAATCTCGAAAACTTCATGGAACAACTCCGAGCTCAACTGAAGTAACACATCATCAAGCACGCCCGTCCCTGCTTTAAACCAAGTTCGTAAATGTCGCATATCCAGCCGCCGTGCGTTACACTGGCGTAGCATGTTTGTATGGCAACATCTTCAATGAATTCATCCACTAATACGCAACGAACCATAACTATCGGTTATGGTCCCGGCTATGCCAAGAGCGAAGTCTGGAATGATTTAAAGTCGAAACTAATCATTCCCACCGAAATTTTTTCTATAACGACAGCGCAGCGATATAACCCAGCCCTGATCCTCTTGGACCATCACTTAATCCGCGAAATGGATCATGCGAAATGGGTAGAAGAATTTCCAGACTCGATCTTTCTATGCACTGATTCTATGGATTTGGACGCCGATCTAATCCTCACAAATAATCTACCCTATCGACAAACTTGCAAGCTATTAGAGATGGCTTGTTACCAATGGGTACTGAAGAGCGAGAAAACCGAGCGCGCGAGCTTGTATTCAAGCTAACGCAGAATGATTCAATGGAATTCCCCTTAGATGAATTTTCTATTGCCGGTTACGCTGCACACACCGATACGGAACTCAATATTCCCGACGCATATCAACTCTCAAAAGATGTACCTTATAGTCTCAATCGCTCATTCGACCAAAAAACTGGCTATCGAACCAAGTCTATACTGGCCATACCTTTGGCGAACAAACAGAAAGAAGTTATCGGCGTGTTGCAATTTATCAATCGTAAAAAAGCTCGCTCGCTCAAAGTGTCTGATGAGAAACTGTCTCTTA
>CAJXQP010000003.1 GCA_913058275.1 uncultured Gammaproteobacteria bacterium
CATCAAGAGAGTGCGCTGATGATTGCTAAACGCATTTCCGACCATCCGGCCGTAACCGCGGTGCACCATCCGGGTCTTAGTCCGGCACCCTACTCCTCGTTGAGTGGCTATGGTGGTCTATTCAGCTTTGAAGTCGATAATTCGATCAACATCCCGGCCTTTTGCAATTCATTAGAATTGTTTCGTCTTGGTGTCAGCTGGGGAGGTTACGAAAGTCTAGTTATGCCGGCCGAAGTTTCTATTAACCAGGCAGGTTCACCGAGTGCAGCGATAGACTTTGGCGTTTCAAGCAGACTCATTCGTTTATTCGTGGGCCTCGAGGATCCAGAGGATCTTTGGCAAGAGCTCCATGCGGCACTTGCTTCGGCGCTGTCCACCGAGGCCTCCAATGCGTAAACCCATTTCCCTTTTTGAAGCAGCACTGCCGCTTCTCACCATGCTAATTTGTCTTGTGGTTGGCGGATTCTTCTTCCCAATGGGCACAGATTTATTGGTGCTCGTGATGCTCGTCGCTAGCGCCGTCGCCGGCGTTATCGCAGCACGTCATGGTCATGACTGGGATGCCATTCAACGAACAACAGGCGAAAAAATTGCCTCAGTACTGCCGGTTATTCTGATCCTGTTGTCGATCGGCATGTTGATTGGTACGTGGATGTTCAGCGGCACCATACCAATGCTGGTCTATTATGGAGTGCAGTTGATCGATCCGCAGTTCATGATCATCACGGCGTTTCTAGTGACTGCGATGATGTCCCTAACCGGCTCATCGTGGGCAGCGGCGGGAACAATCGGTGTCGCATTAATAGGAGTGTCTACTGCAATCAACGCACCGTTAGCCGCAACCGCAGGCGCAGTAGTTTCCGGCGCTTATTTCGGCGACAAGCTCTCGCCCTTGTCTGACCAGACCAATATCTGCGCGATCGGCGCAAATGCTAATCTTTATGATCACATTCGTAATATGGTCTACACGGCGGGGCCATCTTTTGTAGTGGCGCTGATTGTGTACTTTGTTGCCGGCACAATGGCAGACAGTAACTCAGCAGCAGGGTCAGACATCAATTACCCAATTCTTCGCGAGATCGAGCAGGCCTACACCGTGAGCTGGCTCGTATTTATACCTGCGCTAATAGTCATTCTCGGTACATTCAATCGCAAACCAGCAGCCCTGGTAATGGTAGTTTCCTCAGTTACTGCAATGGCGGTTGGAATCGGTGTGCACGGATTCAGTGTTTACAATGCAATCCTAAGCGCCACGTCAGGATTCAATGTCAGCATGATCGACACGATGGCGAATGCGCCTAGTGACATGCTGCAATCCTTGTTAAACCGTGGCGGCATCAACTCGATGTCGAGCACACTCATTATCATTGTTGCGGCGTTCCTGCTTGCCGCCGGCATGAATGTGTCCGGCGCGTTGGACAAACTGCTGCAAACGATGATTGAGCGTGTGCAATCTGTGTTCGGTCTAATCGCAGCAACGCTGGCATCGGGAGCCACAATGATTGCACTGACCAGCCACGGCGGTGTTACGGCATTAATCGTCGGCGGCTTATTTCAGGATAGCTACCGCGAGCGCGGATTGGCCCCTGAGAACCTGTCTCGTTCACTAGAAGACTCAGTGACAATTCTCGAGCCACTGATGCCCTGGACCGTATCTGCCATCTTCATGGCAACAACTCTGGGCGTACCTACTGTGGAGTACATGCCATGGGCGGTGTTTTGTATGACTGGCTGGATGTTCTCGTTGTTACTGGCCGCGCTCTATACGCGCACCGGGTTTGGGTTGAAGTCCCTGTAAGTTCATAGCCTAAAAACGTGGTCTGTCCCCGATTTATCTTTTGCTTTAGTATAAAGCGCAATCTCCCTGACAATACGGCGGAACGACCATGGCCTATTCACTCATCGGTAAGAACTTTACTCCACCGGATGTACACGGCAAGGTAAACGGTAAAGCCAAGTATGCGGAGGACTTCAAGGTTGAGGGCATGCTCTATGCACGCCTGCTCACCAGTCCGGTTCCCCATGCCCGCATTCGGCGCATCGATACCAGTGCTGCGCTAAAAATAGAAGGCGTTGTCGCCGTACTTACCGCAGACGACGTGCCTAGCGTTGAGGGTGTTGCAAATCATATTCTGACTAATGAACCTGCTTATGTGGGGGATCCTATTCTGGCGGTTGCGGCGGTTGATGAGAAAACGGCCGAAGATGCGATCGCGGCGATCACCTTTGAATTCGAAGCACTGCCCTTTACCGTAGACCCGCTTACTAGCCTGCGCCCCGGTGGGCCCGAGGCTCGCACACAGGGGAATGTGGGCAACTCAGCTATAAGAGAAGGCATACGCTCCATCAAGTGGAGCGCTGCAGAGTTTGCTGCCGCTGGCGAGAACACCCTGCCCCAGGGAGAAGCCGCCGTAGAGTGGAGCGTGGGAGACTTGGAATCAGGGTTCAACGATGCTGCATTCGTCATCGATGAGAGTTTTGTAACCGCCAGTCACTCTCATTTGTCCATGGAGCCCCGCTCGGTTCTTTCTTACTGGGAAAACGGCAAGTGTTTTGTCTACGGCTCTAGTCAGAGTTTCCCGGTGCCGGGCCTCGCTGCCTACATCGGTATCGCCCCAGAAGACCTCGTGTTCGTGGCCGAGTTCTGTGGCGGCGGTTTTGGTTCCAAGGGTGCCGCCTATCCGAGCATGTCGATTCCTGCACATATGTCACGTCTGACAGGTCGGCCGGTAATGCTGCGCATCTCCCGTGAAGAAGAGTATTACATTGGTTCGGCGCGGCATGGCTTTCAGGGCCACATAAAAATGGGCTTCCGCGAAGATGGCCGCATAACCGCGGCCGATTTGTATATCGTTCAGGACAATGGCGCCAATGCGGGTTTTTCCGACTGGTTGTCCGCCGGCGATGCCGTCTCTTTAGTGTATCAACCGCTAGCCATGCGTTTCCGGGGCATTCCAGTATTTACCAATACCCCACTCAAGGGCGCGCAGCGCGGTCCAGGGCAGAATCAGGTTCACGCCGCTATTGAGCCCTTACTCGACAAAGCCGCCCGGCAGCTGGGCATCGATAGGCTGGAGATTCGCAGCATCAACGCGCCGGAAAGTGACGACCTCTACGGGGCCAGACAGAGCTCTCTCACCAGCGCACACTTGCCGGAGGCACTGGCAAAAGGTGCAGAACAGTTTGGCTGGGAAGAGAAAAGCCGACTCAGCGGGCAGCGCATTGGCAACAAGATCATCGGCGTCGGCGTCGGGCAGGCTTATCACTCGGCCGGAGCCAATGGCTTCGATGGCCTGGTTCGACTCTCCCCCGAAGGCAAACTGCATATTCATACCGGTGTCGGCAATCTCGGCACCTATTCACATACCGCTACCTCACGGGTGGCTGCCGAAATTTTGAAGTGCAACTGGGATAACTGTGTTGTCGAGCGAGGTGACAGCCGCCGTCACCTGCCCTGGAATCTAGGGCAGTTTGGCAGCAATACGTCTTTCACCATGACCCGCACCAATTACGTAGCAGCAATGGATGCTCTGGAAAAATTGTTGGAAATCGCCGCGCTGGATCTGGGCGGCTCGCCCGCCGATTACGACATCGGCGACGAAAGAGTTTTTCTTAAAGCTGACCCTTCAAACTTTATTAGCTACGCTGCCGCAGCAACGCGCGCCATCCAGATAGGCGGCAAATACAGCGGCCAGATAGCACCGGAAGACATTAACTCAATGACTCGCAATTCAGTTGCAGCTCTTGCTGGAACCGGACTGATTGGCGTAGCAAAAGACAATCTGGAAAAAGTGGGTACAGTGCCTGCACTAGCTGCGGGCTTTGTGCAGATTGCACTGGATACAGAAACAGGCAAGTACGACATTCTGGATTACGTGGGCGTGGCTGACTGCGGCACCGTATTACATCCATTAGGGCTGGGCAACCAAATCAAGAGTGCCGCCTTCATGGGTTTTGGTATGGCTGGTTTCGAACGGCACGCCTACGATCCGCAAAACGGTCTACCGGCCAATAGCAGCTTATATCTGGCCAAGCCGCCAACCTATCTCGATGCAGCTACCGACATGAGTTGGGCAGCCATCGACAAAGCCGACCCAGAAAACCCGGTTGGCGCTAAAGGCATCGGCGAGCCTATTCAGGGCTGTGCAACCGCCGCTTTACTCTGCGCCATCTCCGACGCACTGGGTGGACATAATTTCAATCGAGTGCCAGTAACCGCCGACATGATTGTTAACGCTGCTAGCGGCAGGCCGCAATCCCAAAAGCCTTTGCAGACGAATACCACATAAATAATTGGGGGCAGTTCTAAAAACGAAAAAAAACGAAAAGGGGACAGATTTATTTTGGCCACATTTTTTCCAAAATTGGAATACCCTGAGTCCAATTCTTCTCCCTTTGTTACGGGATTGGAAACTTGGTTTGGGCGATGAAAGCATTTACTGCGGATAGCAGGTTTTGGCTATTATTGGAAACGACGAAAACTGACTCTTCGCGTTGGCCCGGCGTGAGGTCATGATGATCGATCAGAATTATTTCTGCACCGTGTGAAGGAATAATTTGATCGTCGAGCGCATAATATTCCGCTTCGGCGATGGCATCGAGCTGCCCGAGGTCGAACTCTGCATAAAGCTCAGCGAATGTGTTGGTCGTTCTGACAATAACTCCCTCCGGTGCACGACGATTAACATCGCGCTCTGCCGCCATCCCTACAACGACCCCGACGGTCTTGCCAATAAAGTCGTCAATGTGTGCATAGATTTCCTGGTCTTCCGGATTAATGCGCAGCGCCCTTCGCTCGTAAAGAAACGGCGAAGAAAATGTTGCTCCTGAATGCGCACGGTCGGGAAAGCTCGCAACATTCGTTGCGACTAAATCGACTTCATCACTGCTGGCTAATAACCACGATTCATTGAAAGGAACTACGACCCAAGAAATTTCCAGCTCCGCTTCGGCAGCAAACTGCTCGACGTACCGTCTGATCCAGAGCTGCGAGTCATACTGATTAGTGGGCGCGTCCGATGTCACCGCGACGGCAAGCACGCCGGGCCTAATCGTCTGGATCTTCTGGATCTTCTGATCGATTGAGCATCCACTTACAACTACACAAAAGCTGAGCAACAAAATGGTTCTTAAAAGCTTGTTCATTCAATTAATCCTCAAAATTCCTAGGTATTCTTCTAATCTATTCCCGCAAGATACTACAAGTATCGGCTATTAGGGAGCTGGATGATTAGAGAAGGTCATGCGGACACTTACAGCCTAACAACTTAATGGCGTAAGGCAGATTTCTTGCCACCAGCAATAGCATGCCAAGGTGCACTTCCCTGTTTCCACCTTCTGCTGTATTTTACGTTAATCCCTTTAATTCTGTTCCTTTCTTTACAGTAGTCGCATTCGAAAATGGAGTTACGCATGAAACCACTCTGGCAGCTCAGCGCCACCGATCAGGCAGCAGGTATCCGTGATGGAAGCTTCACCTCAACAGCCCTTGTCGAATCTGTGCTTGAGCGCGTGGCGCAAAAGAACCCCGAACTAAATGCCATCGTCGATCCTATGGGAGAGCAGGCGCTATTGGCATCGGAAAAAGCCGATAACGCAGTAGAAAGTGGTGAAAAACTAGGACCCTTGCACGGAGTACCCGTAACCGTCAAAGTGAATGTCGATACTAAAGGGAGACCAACTACCAACGGAATGGAGGTTTTCAAAGATGTCATCGCGCCAGACAACTCACCACTCGTACAAAATCTGCTGAACGCGGGCGCCATCATCATAGGTCGCACCAATACGCCAGAAATGTCCATGCGCCTGACTACGGATAATCCGTTGCATGGCCTCACACGCAATCCCTGGAATTTGGAAATGTCTCCCGGCGGATCGTCCGGGGGAGCGGCTGCATCTGCTGCTGCTGGTTTCGGCGCCATTCACCACGGCAATGATATTGCAGGTTCGCTGCGCTATCCTGCTACGGCCTGTGGTTTAAGCACTGTTAAACCAGGGCTGGGCCGAGTGCCTGCTTATCTTCCTTCTGCAAAAGCTGAGCGCGGTATGCTGGCACAACTCATGTCAGTGCAAGGAGCAATTTGTCGCGAAGTAAAAGATGTGAGACTCGCGACACAGGTGTTGATCAGACATGATCCCCGCGACCCCTGGCACGTGCCGATGCCATTTAGTCAGGGGGGCTCGAGTTTAACAAAAATTGGTTTTTGCCGTGAAGCCCATGGCTATCCCATTCATGAGGGCATTCTTGCCAACTTGGACCGGGCTGCGTCCATTCTTGAAGATGCCGGCTACATCGTAGAAGAGATTGAGACTCCTTCCATTGCTGAAGCCGCTAAAGCATGGCTTCAGGTAACCAACTTCGAAATGAAGAAGACTCTCGAACCAATATTCAAAGAACATGGTAGCGACATGATCAATCAGATTTTCGGTTGTTATTACCAGCTGGAAGACATGGTAGATGCCGAAGGTTATCTATTCGGTATTGCTGAACGCACCCGCATGGTACGCGAATGGAATCTTATATTGGCAGACTACCCACTGATGTTGACGCCTTACTTAATGCGGCCAGGCTATCCCAATGATTTTGATGAAACCTTCGAAGGAGTTAAAGACCTTTTTGATTCCTCCATTTACAGCTACGGCGTGAATTACGTGGGCATGCCTGCGGGTGTTGTGCCTGTGGATCTGGTGGATGGCCTGCCATCGGGAATACAATTGATTGGTCAGAAATGGCGAGAAGATCTTATTCTAGATGCGATGGAGGTCATCGAGAATGCTACAGGCGTGATGACGCGAAAGCTTTGGGATCGAGAATCAGTTTAAGAGGAAGGAGAAGCTAATAAGGGACGGACTTATTTTTCAGGATTTTCGTAGCCGAGTCTGAAAAAATAAGTCTATCCGTTCTAGCCCTCTATTCTAGAGCAAACACCCACAGCGCGGCCGGATCTTGACTACCTGGTACAAAACCAGAAAACCGGTTCTGCAACCCTAACCAAACACCCGTGTGAATATTGAGCTGCCCCGCAACAACCGCAACATATTGTTTTCCATCCACACTGTAAGTAATGGGAAACGCAGCAGGAATAGAACCAAGCGTAGCCTCCCATAAGATTTCGCCAGATTGTTGATCAAATGCCTTAAAGGTATTGTCGAGATACCCTAGGAACACCAGCCCTCCAGCGGTGGCCAAACTAGCAGATGCCGGCACGACTTCCTGCCGGTATTGCCATGCCAATTCTCTGGTTTTAAGATTGATAGCCTGTAGGCGACCGTAGTTGCCATCGCTGTTTGGTACCGGCCTGGTATCTGCACGTAATCCTGATGAGAGTAAGGTGCCGGTATCGTCGAGCAGCGTGTCCATACAGACTTCGAATATAGGCACGAACAGGAAACCAGTATCATTGTTAATAGAGGAAGCATGCCAGTTGCGCCCACCTTGATAGTAAGGACAGACCGTTCGTACTTCTTCTGCATCGGGGAAGACATTGGGGTTGGGAATTTTTTCTCCAGTAACAGGATTTATCGCGCTAAAAAGATTTTGTACGCCAGAATCGACTGAAAATAGATACTCTCCGGTTGCTGCATCTAAGGCATCGAACAGTGCAGGTTTACCTGCGGTGACGATTACCTTTTTCATTTCACCATCGACTTCCAACTCGACAATGGAACGCTCAAAAGCCCAGTCCAAGTCGAACTGATCGTTGGCTACATGCTGGTAATGCCAAACAAGTTCTCCGGTAGCAGGCCGAAGCGCTAAAGTTGTGTTGGTATAGAGCGCATCATTGTTTACACCGCCTACACCCAGGGAATAAAGCAAGGGACCGGTATTGTAAGTAGGCGATACACCGTAGAAGACAAGGTCCAACTCGGCATCATAGGCACCTGTGTTCCAGACCGATCCGCCCTGACGTTCCTCAAGAGGTATATTATTCCAGGTGTTTCCGCCGGGTTCGCCCGGCCTAGCCAAAGTATTAAAACGCCAGGTCTCAGTTCCAGTCTCCAAATCGATTGCAAAGATAAAACCACCACCGGGAACAAAAGAGGCTGCCACCCCTTGAATGACCTGGCCACCGGCGATAGTTGGCGCACTTCTCAGCGCATAATCGGTGACCTCACCAGTATCTACGGCATGGTCCCAAATGACTTCGCCTGTTCGAGCGTTAAGTGCCACCATATGCAAGTCTGAAGTAGGCACCAAGACTTTATCTTCATACAGTGCAATTCCAAACTTATGGCTGGTCACTGTTTCTCCGTCATGAGTGTAGCGCCAAAGCAGTTCACCATCGGTAGCATCCAATGCCAGTACAACATCGCCCGCGCTATAGAGAAACATGATTCCGTCATGGACTAAAGGCGTCGGCATGTTATTACCCGCCGTCACTTCTTGAGTCCAGGCTAACTGAAGATCAGCAACGCTTTGTTGGTTGATTTGATCGAGATTAGAAAACCCGAGATTATCGTAAGTGCGGCGCCAGGTTACCCAATCAGAATCTGGGGGATTCTGTAAGACTTCATCGGTGACGGAAGAATAGTCACGAAGTAAGGGAATAGAATTAGCGTCAACCGTAGCAGACTCTAATGAACTCGCTGCATTACTGCCATAGCGTTCGAGAATTCCGCCAGAATTTTCCTCTACCTCTGCTTCTTCATCTTGCTGGGCAAAGTTCGCTCCACAAGAGAATGACAGCACGATGAATCCAGCCAGTAATTTCGGTACTATTTGCTTCATTCTATTCCCCTATTTGTACGGAAAAGAATCCTGGAACGAACCACACGTAGGCAAACTCGAGTGAGTTACATACATGAGATATTCCCCTGAATCGCTTCAGTCATTATGGCAGAGCAAACACATAAACATTAGTACCGCGACTCGGACGTAACTCCGGCGTCAGGTTTACTTGTCCACTGCCAGTATTAACCGCGACATATTGTTTCCCATCGACGGCGAAGGTAATCGGATAGCCACTAACAGAAGAGCCAAGATTAACTTCCCACAGGATCTCACCAGTGTCATGGTCATGGGCGCGAAAGCGGCCATTGGAATCGCCACCGAAGATAAGTCCACCGCCTGTGGCGGCCAGCGACATGGTGCCAGCGCGTTGTTCATAGAGCCATTCGGTCTTGCCTGTCTCCGCCGAGATGGCACGGACTGTTCCAAGGTTCTCTGTGCCCGGAGTTAACTGATGGCGAGCCGCTAATGAATAGATGGCCAAGCCGCCTTGGCCACCCGCAGTTAACGCTTGGGCAGTCTCACTTTCGAAATTTGCAGTGGCCAACATATTTGCGCAGGTATTTCGAAGTGGGTAATACATGGTATTGGTCAGTGGGCTATAGGCCCCCGCTTCCCAATCTTTACCACCGGTCCAAGACGGGCAAACGAAAACCACTTGTTCCGATTCGCGAAATACTACATCGGGGTTTTCAGTGACGGCGCCGGTTGCACCATCAATATCTTGAATAACATTTTGTTGCACAGTAGGAGTCGCCCAGAGAAATTCACCGGTAGCTCGATCCAGCGTGTAAACCACACCGGTCTTGCCCGGAATGCCAGTAATAACTTTGCGGACTTCACCGAACTCAAGGTCTGGATTTATCCACGTCACCGCATCAGGGTCGGGTGCCACTCGGGTTTCAACTAATAACCTTTCGAAGGGGTGATCTAAATCCCAGTGATCATTCAAGTGCTGGTAGTACCAGCGCATCTCTCCGGTATCTACTTCCAAGGCCATAGTGGAATTGTGATAAAGATGCTTGTTGTCCACACCACCGAGATAGAACTTCGGTGCCGGAGAGGTGACAGAAGTACCAAGAATGATTAGCTTAAGCTCGGGGTCGTAGCTGGGCACCATCCACGAGCCAACATGCTGCCGCTGCTCGAACGGCACATCTCCCCAAGTTTCGTCGCCCGGTTCGCCTGGCGCCGGTATTAAACGGCGTCGCCATAACTCTGCACCGGTGCTGGCATCGTGTGCCGTAATGACGCAAGCGTTGGGGCCACCCCAAGGCCGGCAGCTACGACCGGAAATAACTCTACCGTCGGCGATGATTGGCCCGGAACTGTGCGTAGCAGAGTTGACTTTATAGTCAAAAATTTTCGTTTCCCAAACCATTTCACCGGTGAGGGCATCCAGAGCGAAAACAAAATTGTCATCGCTGGTATTAATAATGAGGTTTTCGTAAATCGCTAGATTACGGTTATTACGGGCATTGCCTCCAACCATCTCATAGAGATCGTCTGGAATATCACGGCGATATTCCCAGATAAAATCACCGGACTCGGCATCTACCGCCTGAATAACATCATTAGCCTGAGGTACATACAAAATACCGTTATAGGCCAAGGGTGTTATTTCGCCGGTTCCGATCTCTAAATCGCGAGTCCACACCATGCGTAATTGATCTACGTTGCTGCGATCTATTTGATCCAGCGGGCTGTAGCCCCAGCTATCTAGGGTGCGGCGCCACATTAACCAATCGCTATCTGCGGGATTTTGTAACATCGCGTCGGTTACTAGCACAAAGTCGTCTTGCGCTAGAGAATTGAACGACAGGGAAAGAAATAGAACGAAACACACGAGATACTTACAGCATTTTATTCGCGGAGTATGATCAAACATCGGCGGGCTCCTAGGGGCTGGTTTCCTTGAAAAGAACAGCTCTTTTGTTGTTCTTTAAAACTCTTTGAGAACCACCCTACCTGATGTTTTAGAAATTTTCTATGGTGCCCGATGTTCTGTTATCACTGTCATAAAGGCTGACATGTAGTTCTAATGTTGCCGCGGTAGTACCGGGCTTCTGAGCCGCACTAGAAAGCACGCCTAATTGCTTAGATTAAGAACCGCCAATAGCCTATACTGAATTCGTACGTATCATTTGGGCGCAGTCCTGAAGTACCCAACCTATAGTTCAACTTGTAGGGGGTCAAAAAATGTTTACGATTCGCAAATTCTGTTTTCCTATTCTTTTACTTATCCTGCCTCTAACTCTGAATGCACAGAGCTATCCCCAAATGACGGGTGTCTGGAAGGGGCATATTCGTATCGTTACCTCGCCTAATCTGCGTTCAGATGACTTGGTCGCAGGAGGTGTAATAATCAGCGAAGCGGATCTAGAGTTAACGATAAGCGCGCAAGACGGCGAGGTATTCATTGGCTCTTCACAGCTCTCAACAATGGCGCGCGGGGCTGAACCTATTCTCGTCTATGGTTCAATTCGATCAACAGGTCGTGAGGCATATTTATTGACTCTCTAGGCGGCCATGGCCAGCTCTGGTTCGAAGACAACAACAATTTTGAGTACTGTTATTCATCACTGGGCACTGACAGTATTGTTTCCTACTGCGCGAAACTCCAAAAAGAATAGTCGAACTCGCAACAGCGTATTGGGATGCTACTACCAATATCTCTCACCGGGCTAGTATTCGTTGAAATTGCGTTTTGCTTGCTTTCTAGCTCAAGTTTTACACTGCTATCAGGATTCTGGTCTGGATTAAAACTGTCGCTGCAGAAGCTGCAGAATCTCTGCGCGGTTGTTGACCGTTTGATTAGTTAGAATCACGAACGGATACAGGCCATCCGGTCCGGGCATGTAGCCGGCGAAGTTGTAGACGCCGGTCAAGGTGCCGCTCTTGCGTAGTACCCCGCCCGCCTCGGGTAGCAGATCGGCATAGGGCTTAAAGACTTCGAGAATACGCATCATGCCAGCTGCACTGCTGCGTTGGGTACGGGACAGACCTGAGCCCTCCAGCATAAGTAGGGACTGTGGGTCGCGTCCGAAACTATCCCCATACAATTCAGCAAGCCACTGCTGCAGGACAGCACGAGCCGACTCGCTCGTGGCAGGATAGCCACTGGCTTGCGCCCCAAGTGTGAGGAAGAGTTGATTGGCGATGAAGTTGTTAGAATAACGCAGCATGCCCTCTAGATTGTCGCGCAGAGATTGAGAACTGCGATGACTATAAAAGAGTGTCCACTCGTCTGTCACGGCTTGTTGATGAAAGTCCGCATCGGATACGGTGATGCCAGAGTCTATAAGAAAGTGCCGAAACAGTTGTTGAGCCTGTCGCAAGCCAGCAACCGGGTCATCACCCAGATTGATGCGTTGTGGTTCGCCTTGGGAAAGCTGCTCGCCTAGCTCGCGAGCAAAAGCTGTCAAGGGGGTCTGCGTCTCGCCCGTGACCAGTCTACCGTCTGTTCTCCATGCCAGATTCACCGTGTTGAAATTTACGGCCAAGGCACTATTGCGAGCAGCGTAGGGCTGATCACTTCCGCTCTCAATGGGTAGGTCGGGATTCGGTTCGAAGGCGGAGTCGTCCATGACTAGGCGGCGAATCTGCTGCAGTCCGCGCTGGTCCAGAGTATTGGCAATACGGGCAATCTCCTCGGACACCAGAAATGGGTCGCCTAAGCCTCGGATCAACAGGTCGCCACTGCCATTGCGATAAAAATGGGTCTCGAAGCGGAAGTCTTCGCCAAGCCTAGTCAGAGCCACCTGCGCTAGCGGGATCTTAAGAATGGACGCCGGTACCAGGGGTATATCAGGGTTGAGGCTCACCAGCGTCTCACCACTTGGCGAACGCAGCATCACGCTGCCATTCCCAACCAAAGTAACTAAACGATCCTGAGCCGCAGCGGGTAGAGCCAGAGCGCAGACTAGCAACAACAGTGAAAGCGTGAACATCTGCAGAATGTGAGAAGCGAGTTTCAACTTGTTTATTAGCCGGTTGAATTAAAGGATTAGAGTAGTTCGATCGTCGGGCTTTGGCAATACTGATGGGGGTTGGACGCCAGAGCAAACGGGGAGAAACGTTAGGTCTATCTCCTCCTGTATGGCACCGTGCCATCATTCAGTAAAATAACTCTGCGCCTTTCTACCAAATTTACTGTATTTTTACTTTAGTCCTTTTTAAACTGTATTTTTACCAGCTTTGAACTAGTTGACTATGAGAAAACTCGCATTGCTTCTGTTCATATGTGCTATCCCAATGGCTCAGGCCCAAGTGGATGCACCGCCTGCCTATCCTCGTGACGGGGCTATTAAAATGCTGGAGAACGAGCACGTCATCGTTTGGGATATTCGTTGGTTGAAACAGGACTACCCCATCCACCGTCATCGCTATGACCATACCGGCGTTTACTACAGTCCGGGTGACAGGATAATCACATCGACTGCCGGTGAGGCTCGCGAGGTCCATACAGACGCTTGGAACATTTCATTTCAACTTGCAGGTGTTACTCACACTGAGTCCGGCATTAGTGATGAGCCACTTCGTGCCGTTTTTATTCAGATCAAACGTCCGGTTGCTGGCGCAATAGAAGCGAATTCATTACTGCCTCAGTTCCCACATGATTCTCCGCGGGAGCGCCGCTCAAACGAGAGAGTTAAAGTGTGGGAATACGATGAGTACTTTTCAAGCACTGCCGACCCAGCGCATTACCATGGCAATGATGCTGTGGTGGTCTGGTTTGATGCTGATACCCGGGCGAATGTGCATTTTATCTCGAGAGGTGCGGTACACAGCAATGACATTCCCACTGCAGCGGTTGGAGCGTTTATCTTCGAGATCCTTTAATTAGTTCAGTGCTAACAGGGCATTGCTTTTTTGAAGTTGGACATTTCTTTCTAATACTATAAGTTGTCTAAACGCGCTAAATTTTGGAGTAGTCATCATGTCTCTTACACACTCGGTCTTAAGAGTGTTGCTCACCAGCTTTTTGCTGACATCTACTCAGTCAACTTTCGCTCAGCCTAGTAACCGCTTAGCAGACTTAAGCCCAGTTACAGATGCGCAGCTCGCCAATCCTCCATCTGAGGATTGGTTGATATGGCGCAGGACCTATGATGCCCAAGGATTTAGCCCACTTGAGGAAATTGATAAGCGTAATGTCAGTCAATTAGGGGAGGCCTGGCGCACAGAGCTTCAAGAGGGCCCCAACATGGCTACGCCATTAGTACACGATGGGGTTATGTTTCTCGCCAGCACTCAGGACACAGTACTAGCACTGGATGCGACCAGTGGAGAAGTATTATGGACCTATGAGCATCGCCCTACTGCCTTTCCAAGCTCGAAAATTGGCATTGCTTTGCATGGCGATAAAGTAATTGTGCCAACCCAGAACATGCACGTAGTTGCGCTTGAAGCGCGCACCGGTGAGGTGATTTGGGATCATGCTATTGAAACACCCGGCAATACACCCCGCCCCTACTCTCTGCGCGGCGCACCTCTTGTTGCCAATGGCATGGTATTGCAGGGCGTTACGGCAACGATGATTCCCGAGGGTGGATTTATTGTCGGCCTTGATTTGGATTCCGGCGATGAAGTGTGGCGGTTTCATTCGGTTGCCAGGCCGGGCGAGCCCGGCGGTAACACCTGGAACAACCTCGCCTTGGAAGACCGCAGCGGTGGATCTGTTTGGGTGCCCGCTAGCTATGATCCTGAGCTGGATTTAGCCTACTACGGTACCGCGCCAACCTACGATACCGCCCCTCTTCTGTATTCGCTAAATGAAGAGGGTGTGACAAATGAAGCCCTCTACACCAATGCCACGATTGCATTACGCCCCAAAACTGGCGAGCTGGTTTGGCATTTCCAGCATATGCCTAATGACCAATGGGATTTGGACTGGGTTTTTGAGCGACAGATAGTCGAACTAGAAGTTAATGGCGCCATGCGCAAAGTAATTGTGACGGCGGGAAAGATGGCACTCTATGATGCGCTAGATGCAGAAACCGGTGAATATATAGATTCATTTGACGTAGGCATTCAAAACATCGTTATTGCTATCGATCCTAAGACTGGGGACAAGACAATTAACCCTATAGCAATACCGAATGCAGAAGAGGCGAATCTGTTATGCCCCATGGCCAATGGTGGACGCAATTGGCCATCGGCTTCCATCAACCCCGTTTCCCAATTCCTTTCCCATTAGTTACGCCGTCGACGGCAAACAATATGTGGCTGTCGTGGTAGGCCAGCCTAGCCCCTTTCATGCGAGTATTTGGATGGGTATGGTGAATGAGTTTCTTGGTGATCGCAGCCCTTTACTTAACCACACACGCAGCGGTCCGGCCATTGTTGTTTATGCTCTTAGCGAATAGAGGCAGCTTAGATTCGAACTAATTTATTTGTCATGGCGCGATGTCAGGAAATAAATGAATAGATAATTAGAAGGGACAGTTAGCCATTGAAGTCACTGTATCCGGAATTCACCGAAGGTAGAAACCCAAGGACATAACATATGACAACTTTGCTGAAACGCCCTGCTCAAATTGGAAGCTTGCTGCTGTGCACCGCTATAGCATGCTCAACCGCGCAGGCTCAGAACACCGCACGGCCTGATCTGGGAGGCGTCTGGAGCAATGCATCGCTAACTAATCTCACACGTCGGGACGGCGTAGAAACCCTTGTCGTGTCGGCGGAAGAAGCAGCAGCTATGGCAGCTCGCGTACCGATTGGTGGTATTGAGGGCGGCTTTGATGAAGGTGATGGTGTCAATAACACGCCTGCCGCGGCCGCCGATGACTTCGGTAGCAGGGCGTACAATAATTTTTGGGTTGATCCCGGCTCCAACCTGGCTCTGGTCAAAGGCGAGTATCGTACTTCTTACATAATTAATCCGGAGAACGGTCAGGTCCCGCGTCTGGAAAATCCTACCACAGATTATCAGCGTACCAGCTTCGGCAGCCGATACCTGACAGGCATCGGTAACGCGGATGGCCCCGAGGCCCTGCCCCTATCGGAGCGATGTATTTTATCTGAAAGTAAAGCCGGTCCAGCGATGCAAAGCGGACTCTATAACAACACCTATCAGTTTGTTCAAACCGATGATTACGTGATGATCGACGTGGAACAAATGCACGATGCGCGAATCATTCCCACCTTTCACTCGGCAGAAGAGGCCCGCGCCCATCGCCGGCCGGAAGTCTTGCAACAATACATGGGGGACTCTGTTGGCTGGTATGAAGGCGATGCTCTGGTAGTAGAAACTATCAATGTTAACCCTCTACAAATGCAGCAAAGCTCTACAGCTATTACGAAAAACGGCAAAGTTACTGAGCGCTTTATTCGTTATTCTGACTCTGAAATTGTTTACCGATTTACCGTGGAAGATTCTGATCTATACAGCCAGCCGTGGACCGCAGAGCTTAGCTTTCATACCTCAGATGGTCATCTCTATGAGTACGCATGTCACGAAGGCAATTACTCCATGCCGGGTACTCTAGCTGGCGCACGTAGGCTAGAGGCAGAACAGAAATAGAATGAAATGGGGACAGAATTATTTCTCCAGTGCGCTATCGGAAAATAAATCTGTCCTTTTTGAATAAGTTAGTTAGATGAGCTGCCTATAGTCTCAGCTCCTGCCAAGGACACTTCTTCATCCTGAGCAGCCCTGACTCCACTTGTTGCCACTGCACCGATTAGCTGGCCATTCCTATAAACCGGTACGCCTCCTGCAAATGTGACACCACCTTCTACTGCCTCAATATCCCCCGCTTCAACTCTATTTCCATATTCCGCGGAAGTGAGGCCGGTTTGTGTCACCACTAAAGCTTTAGAAGTGGCAAAAGCAAAAGTGCGCGCTCCGGCTCCATCGATACGTCGCAACATCACTGGATTGTTATGTTGGTCGGTAATTAGAATCGTGACATTCCATCCCTTATCTCGAGCATAAGCTTCGGATGCCACCATGGCTGTCGTGGCTAGGTCATACGTCATCAGGCTAGGATCGTCTGCCCCTTGGGCGAAGACGGTTGCTGATGAGCAAAACAGTAGGGCTGATAGAACATACTTGTAGAATCTGCGTGTCATTGTGGTTACCTTGTTTTTCGATTGGGACAGATTATTTTTCCAGAAAAACTGTGCGAAGGTAAGACTCATAAAAGGAGGCGAACCTATTTAGTTGGCAGCTCAGCCTTTCTACCTTTGCGCGCGAAGCTAAACAGAAAAAAAGGGAGGGATGGAATTGGGGACGGACACATTTAGCTATTACTCTTTGGTTCTCCTCTTTTGCGTGCAATGCCATACAGAATCCCCCCAAGGATAGTCCACGCCAGAACAATTCCCCATTCCTGCGGCCAGATCAGAGCTGCGGGGCTACCTGGCATATAGAGCAAACCCAGACCCATTGATAACACTAATGCAGAGGTGCCTACGAATTTCCCATAACGTACTTTATACGGTCTTTCTAACTCCGGCTCCTTCTTGCGTAATACGAGGAATGACCACGCCACCATGCCATAGGCAATTACAATACCAAGGCCGCCCGCATCGACAACCCAGACCAGCGCGGGCCGTCCAAAGAAAGGGCCTATGATAGAGAGCGCACCAATCAACAGGATTGCATTTTTCGGCGTGTGGTATTTAGGATGAAGCTCGCCAAGAAATTCTGGTAATAAACCTCCGTGAGCTAAGGCATAGATAGCGCGGCTGCCACCGAGGATAAACGCGTTCCAACTGGTAATAATACCCGCGAGACCGGCTATCAATAACACCGTGCCACCAGCTTCGCCGTAGATAGTAGTGTTGGCTGCTGCGGTCACTACCTCCGAAGAATTAATGGCGGCTTCGTCCAGAACCAGGCCAACCCCCAGTACGATAAAACCATACCAGACGATGGCCATTGCTACGGAGATCATTAACACCGCGCCAATATCTTTGAACGGCAGATCTATTTCCTCGGCGGCCTGGGGAATAGTATCGAAGCCCACAAACATAAACGGCACCATTACCAGCACCAGCGTAATGCCGGAGACGCCATCCTTAAACAGGGGCTGCATATTGCTGATGTCGCCAGTGAACAGAGCCCCGCTGACAAACAACACCCCCACCAGCAAAATAGCCAACACGACCACGCTTTGCACCAGCGCTACCATGCGCACGCCTATCACGTTGAGAACGGTCATAGTCACTGAGCCGGCTACACCTACTAATACCCAGGACAGGTAAACATCCCAACCGGCAATTTGCCAAAGGAAAAATTTATCAAGGCCCGGTATTAATGAATCCAGCACGGTTGGCAGAGCCACTGCCTCGAAAGTTACAACGGAGACGTAGCCGAGGATGATGCCCCAGGTGCAAATAAAGGAAGCGCCGGAGCCTAATGCGCGTTTACTGTAAACGTGCTCGCCGCCGGCGAAAGGCAGGGCCGAGGCAAGTTCAGCATAGGTAAGACCAATTACTAATATCGCCGCGCCACCGATGAGAAACGCTACAATTGCACCGAGCGTGCCTGCAGAGCTGATCCAAGTGCCCGACAGCACTACCCAGCTCCAGCCGATCATGGCACCGAAGGCCAGAGCCAATACCTCTCGGCGGCCCAGCACTCGTAGAAATTGCGTTTTGCTTTCTTCCTTGCTCAAGTCACACCCCCATCGGGATTCTGGCCCAACTTAAGGCCTATAGCGTAGATTGGTCCAGGCGGGAGCCGTCGGCCGCTGAATTGCGATAAACCCATAATCATGATTACTGTGGCAGGCATTGCAGCCTTTGGTAAGCGAATCATAGGCCTGCATAAATAACGCGCTGTCCTCTTCTTCTACTGCTGCTTCAAGATCCTCTAACGGTTTGGCGGTAAACAGGGTAAGCATCTCAACGATGGATTCTCTCTTGTAGCGAGGACGCAGGACTATCATGTCTGCAATCCCCTCTTTGATGGCATCCACTGCATAGGCTGCCAACGGCCAGTTCTGCTGAGAACCTGCAAACCATAACTTGCCATGCTGCACCTGTAGAGATCCCATCAGATCACCCAACCCCGGCACATAGTTGTTAGGGTCCTTGGGCGGAGGCTGCGCTATGGCGGAATTCATCTGCACTAAACTTAAGGTTAGAATTGCCAGCACTGCAATTATTCTACTCATTCGATTCTTCCTGCTCATACTTCTCTCTTTTTGGGCTATCGCTAGTTTATAACAGCTAGGCTCTTTAGTATTAATCTCGAACATACCTACTGAACCAATCTACTGTACAAGCCCAAGCCTCGATAGCTTGGCTGGAACTGGTCGCTTCTGTTTGGCTGACATGATGTTCCCTCTGTTTGAGAGGGATTATGTACGATACCACCAAAATTGAAGAGAATTTAAGAGGAGAGAGGGGTTTATTTTTAGGCAATTTGAATGAATAACATCCTGAGTACACAAAGCTGGTTGAACTACCCCCCCGTCTACTCGCCGAAACCTATCCCATTTTACTGTGCTTCCTTGTAAGGTGGGTAATTCCTCTAATGCGCCAAAACAATAAAGAGTTCATCATGCACACATTCCGGACTTTATCCCTCTCGCTGGCGGCACTACTTCTTACTACCTGCGGCGACTCTGACCCCACTAACCAGTCGGCCACCTTATCCGAGGCCTCCATAGCGCTAGCCGCTGACGCCATTAGCGCAACCGGCAATGACATCGGTGGCTCTGTCACCAGCAGCAACGGCCCCGAGGCCGGGGTCTGGGTAATCGCTGAAACTCGCGACTTGGAAACTCTTTATTCCAAAACAGTGGTCACCGATGATCAGGGGCGCTACCTAATTCCCGATCTTCCGGAGGCTAATTTTGAGTTGTGGGTACGCGGCTATGGTCTGGTAGATTCGTCGCGCAGCAACGCCAACCCCGGTCAGACGCTAGACCTCATTGCCCAGATTGCACCGAATGCCGCCGCTGCGGCTGAATACTACCCGGCAGGCTACTGGTATTCCCTGCTGGAGATTCCCGAGGACCATGAGTTTCCAGGCACCGGACCTAATGGCAATGGGATAGGTGTGGGCGTGCTAACTCAGGATGATTACATCCGCCGCGTTACCAATGGCGGCTGTGTGGTCTGTCACCAGATGGGCAACGCCGCTACTCGCACAATTCCGGAAATGTTTTCGAATCTGGAAACGAGTTTCGATGCCTGGAATCGACGGGTGCGCTCCGGGCAGGCGGGGTCCTTCATGACTAGAACATTGGCCGGCATGGGTGATCGCCGCACGCTTGAGATGTATGCCGATTGGACTGACCGTATCGCTGCTGGTGAATTGCCACCAGCACCAGCGCGGCCCCAGGGGCTGGAACGCAACGTGGTCATTACGCAATGGGACTGGGCTGATCCTACTGCCTATCTGCACGACCTAGTCACCACCGACCGCCGCGATCCGACAGTGAATGCCTATGGTAAAATTTATGGAGCCTTGGAAAACAGTGCCGACTATTTACCGGTACTGGATCCGACTTCCCATAGTACTGAGCAGGTCACGGTGTTCCCTGAAGACCCAAATTACGTACGCGAACCACAAACCGCTATGGCAACGTCTCCCTACTGGGGCGACGAAGAGATTTGGGATGCGGCCACTACCGTACACAACCCGATGATGGACAGCGACGGCCGGGTCTGGATTACCTCCCGGGCTCGCGACCCGAGCAATGTGCCGGCGTTCTGCCAGGAAGGTTCTGATCATCCTTCTGCTCAGGCGTTTCCGCTGGGCCGCTCCGGCCGCCATCTTGGAGTCTATGATCCGAGCACTGACACCTACACTCCCATCAATACCTGCTTCGGCACCCACCACCTGATGTTCGCCGAAGATGCAGACAATACTCTGTGGACCAGCGGCGGTGGCACTGCGGTAGGTTGGCTCAATACCCGCGAGTTTCTGGAAACTGGCGACGCTGTCGCCGCTCAGGGCTGGACACCATTCATTCTCGATACCAATGGCAACGGCCGCCGCGATGACTACGTGGAACCCGATGCAAACATAGATCCGAGTCTCGACAAGCGCATTAACTCTGGCCTTTATGCCGTCGCGCCTGCACCCGATGGCTCGGTGTGGGGATCCAATCTCAGTTATCCAGGCGCCGTCGTACGCGTCGTGCCCGGGGCTGACCCCAGCACCACGGCTTTGACTGAGTACTACGAATTGCCGCTGGATGAAGAGGGCAATGCCGTCGAAGGTTTCTCACCGAGAGGCATGGATATCGACCGTAACGGGATTGCCTGGGTGGCTCTGGCCAGCGGGCACATGGGTCGCTTTGATCGCAGCCTTTGTCGCGGGCCACTGAATGGGCCTACAGCCACAGGTCAGCACTGCCCCGAGGGCTGGAGCTTTTTTGCTGAACCGCTCCCCCAATTCAAGAACATTCAGCAATCGGGTAGCTCCGAGGGCAGCTATTACACCTGGGTAGATCAATTCGATACGCTAGGACTGGGATCCAACACCCCTATCAGCACCGGCAATCAGTCTGGTAGCCTGCTAGTGCTAGACGACGGCGAATGGGTGCGCCTGATGGTGCCCTATCCATTGGGTTTTTACACGAAGTGGTTGGACGGACGCATCGATGACCCCGATGGCGGCTGGCAAGGGCGCGGCCTGTGGGCCACTATCTCTAGCCGCGCACCTTTTCACATGGAATCTGGTGCCGGCACTACTAGTAAGGTCTATCATTTTCAAATGCGACCTGACCCTTTGTCTAATTAGACTAAACTAAAACCCAGAGTAGCTTGGTGCTAGCATAGAGAGATCGGATAAAAACGAGTTTACTTTTCGCAAAGTAAATCTGTCTGCTAGCTATAGCTCCCTCTAGCGCAAATGCTTACAACTAAATAATCGGAAGTGACACTTATCCTTGAAAGAATGTAATCAGTGCGGAAAATGTTGTACGAAGTACGGTGGCGACGGCTTATCAGTGTCGGATGAGGAAATTCAGCTGTGGGAAACCTTCAGACCCGATCTATACGAGTATGTGCAGGATGGAGGTATCTGGACGGACCCAGCCACTGGCAAGCAGTTGGAACGTTGTCCTTGGTTGAGAAAAACACCCAATAAAGAAATATATACCTGCGATATCTATATGGACCGCCCCGACGACTGCAAATTCTACCCGGTGACTATCACTCAGATGATAGAAGATGAATGCGAAATGTTGGAGGTACAGGATTTGACTGACACGAAGCGCGCGCAGGATAAATTGAATAAGATCATGGTGGATAGCCGGCCTCCCTACGAATTGTAAGAGAGAACGCCGGCTTTATTACTCCGACCCCATTTCTAAAACTACTGCTGCCCCGTCTGCCCCAACGCCTCCAATCTACGCCAGCCGCCCAATATCCCAGCCATGGAATAGTTGCCCTCATGGCAGGCATATTCGTAAATTGGGTCTGCAGTTCGGCGCATAGGAAACATCACAGTCCACGGTGCTTCCCAGGTTGTGGGATCGCTAATGGTGAACTCATAACCCAGGGTGTCAGCATCAATCATCCAGAACTTTTCCATTAGCTGCATGTTCGCGCTGGAGTTTCCGAAGGCTGTTTCTCTGGCGAAATTCCTCGTCTCAATGATGAGTGTGTCTCCTTCCCAATGGCCGATGGAATCGCCTTCCCACTTGCGCGGCACTTCAAGATGAGCAGTAGCATTCATTTTCACAGGACGAATGTTATGCACCATTTCATTATGGATGAGAACGAAGTCTTCGGTTTGGACAAGCTGTACATTGTTGTTATAAGCGCTGGGGATCATCGGTGGCCCGGAATTGAATCCCATGATGCAGCGCTCTGACAGGGGCCTAACCTCGACACCGGCAGCCTCTTGGGCGGCGTTTCTTCTTAGCTGATTTCTGTTTCGAGCGGCGTCGGTTAGTGTCGGGATACGGCCGTGGGCTGGATCGACTATTAGGGAAGTACGGCCATCATCGAGGATTTCTGTACCGCGGTCGTACCAGAATTGATTGTAGTCTCCAGTAGTAGAGGTATCGGTGAAATTATCGCGGTCGCGGCGCTCGTTCTCTGCATCCTCGAAGGCGGCGGCCTGGGCTTCGGTCAGTACGTCTATGTCGGCCAGATCTTCTGGGCGCTGAAAGGGCGTAATCGTACGAAAGTCCCAGGTGCCCTGAATATCGGGCTGCCCGTTGGCGAGCCTTGGAATATCATCGCTGGGTGATTGCGCACGAATCACGTTAGGGGCCAATAAAGGAACTGCGAGTACATTAAGCAGAAGCAATAGACCTGCTGTTTTAAGACGGGTAATTCGAATGGCCATTCAAACCTCCATTATCAACTCGCTTGTTCGGTGATTAGCCGAGTTTGTCTGATCTTCAAAACTACGCCTAGTGAGTGAACTTATCAATGGCTGAAGCAGGAAAACTTAAGAAATGGGTCAGAGTAGTTTGTGGGCTTATGCCGCTTCTCCTAGTTAAGCTTACTAGGCACTCCGAAAGCTTCCCATTTGCGAAACTGATCTATTCTCTGCCTTCTTCCGTATCTGGTACTATCCAACTATGTATCCACTAGGTGAAAAATGAATACTGTGTCCAATTCGAAACATCTATCTGCGCTTGGTCTTATGTTACTTGTCATTTCAGCTGAAGCGCTCGCCCTAGAGAGCCCGCAATACACTGTCGTGTATGAGGATGAGAGAGTGGAATATCGGCAGTATGAATCCCACCTCGTTGCCGAAACAGTTGTGGAGAAATCCTCAGGCTACCGATCTGCCTCAAACGAAGGGTTTATGAGGCTATTCCGTTACATCACTGGCAACAACAGTAGCCAGTCGAAGATAGAGATGACTGCGCCCGTGCAACAAACGCCTGCCAGCGAAGAAATCGCCATGACAGCTCCGGTGCAGCGAATTGAAACATCTAAGGGATGGAGTGTGGCATTCATGCTTCCAAGCAAATATACATTGGAAACTGCCCCTCTACCTTCCGATGAACGTATAGCTTTGCGCCCGGTGCCCGGTCAACTTATGGCAGTAGTCCGTTACTCCGGCAGATGGACTGAGCGCAATTATGAGAAGCATAAATCGCGCTTGCTTGAGAGCATCGAATCGGCTGCTGTAGAAACACTTGGTGTAGTTGAGTCAGCCGCTTATGACCCACCTTATGTTCTGCCCTTTCTTCGCAGAAACGAAGTAATGATTCAGGTGAAATCACTGCCGGCGTCGGCGCCTACGACTTCACTCGCAAAAGAATCGTGAGATTAACTTTCAGGTAAAGCCCAGATAGTTCTCCAACAAGATCGAGAATGATGCCAACGTATTCTATTCATTGTGTAGGCGTAGTAGACTCTTCGAATCATCCAGCACGCGTAGTAAACCACAAATTTGCGCGGGAACGCGTCTTATCAGCCTTTAATGCGTAAGGGGGGGGGGGAGAACTTCAGATGTTAGGTAAAGGCATATTGTGGATCTCTGCCCTGCTCTTTACTGGCTATGGGCTCATTAGTTTTTCCTATCCTGAAATACCTGCAAGCTTCGCTGGCTTGGAAATGACTAGTGGTGACGCCGTTGCTGAAATAAGGGCCATGTATGGTGGCTTGCAAACAGGCATCGGATTATTCTGTTTACTAGCGGCGGTGAATTCAGGCTATTACCGCGCCGGTCTTACTCTACTGGTATTGGGTGTTGGGGCATTAGCGTTAGGGCGGCTGTATTCGGCGATCACGACCGTAGATCCGGTGACTACCTATACCTATGGAGCTCTTCTGTACGAACTGACCACAACCATGCTGGCAATAATTGCTTTAAAGATTCAAACTAAAAGTTGAGATGTACAGAATAGATGCCTTGTCTCATTCATTGAAATACTGAAGAACTAGCATGACCCAGCACGAATACATATTTATTGCGGTTTCGATAATTTTGGGTTTAGCGATCACTCGATTGCTGCACACCGCTGCCCTGCTCACGCGAGCCCACGACAGCGTTGTTTTTCACTGGTCCTCAACGCTATGGGCGTTAAGTATCTTGATCTACATACTCCAGCTGTGGTGGATTGGGTGGGGACTACGCAGTATCGAAACGTGGGCTTTTGTTGATTTTCTAGTGCTAGTGTTCGGATCCATTTTAATTTACGGGTCTGCCGAAATGGCACTGCCAGCTGCAGATAACAAACAGTTTGATATGCTGCACCACAATCAACACTTGGGTCGCTTGTCGGCCGTTTTCATGACCGTCTATTTTCTTGTTGGCCCTTACGTCAATATCGTGATGCTAGATAACGCTATTATTCCTTCCCTAGTTTTCCCGGCTATCGGGATATTCTTGTCGCTGATGGTGATTATCCTTCCTCGTCATTTTGTGCTGCTGTCTGCACTCTTTGCTGCTTACTCTTTACTGATATTATTTCTCACCGTTTAATCAGAATCAGTTTTAACAAATTTTTATCAATAGCTTGCATAACCAATATTAATTTCTCTACAACTCCAAACTAAAAAGCCCCGCATAACGGGGCCTTTTAGTTTGTCATAAAATATTATTTACCCAGCCACAATTGCCTTCTTGACGAGGTTATCAATCATTGGAACCTTGTATTGATTGTGCGCTAACACTCTCGCACCATTGCTAGCTAGGGTTCCAATTGATGCTGAGGTAGTTTCATCTCGGGACTTGCCCCTGACAGCATCCTCGACATCATTTAGACGCCGCGGCTTGCATTCAACAGCACCGGCGACAAAACGCGCGTCCTCGATAGTATTGCCATTCATCTTCATCGCGACCGCCATGCTTACCAGCGCGAAATCCCAGACGTTCCTGTCGGCAACTTTTTCAAAATAGAAGGTGGCGTTGGCCCAAGTGTTTGGAATTCTGATCGAGGTCAGGATCTCACCGGTACGTAATGCCGTAGTATTTTCAATATCGTTGGCAGGGCCGACAAAATAGTCCTCAGCCAGCACTATGCGCTCGCCATCAACACTGTTAATCACCATGCTCGCTTCCAGTGCAACCAGAGCCGGGCCTGTATCGGATGGATTAACCGCGACGCAGCGACTAGCACCGAAGATAGCATGCTCTCGATTCATACCCTCGGGCGTATCGGCGTAACAAAGATTGCCTCCGGCGCGATAGCAGTCGAGGCCGCGGCGGTAATACCAGCAGCGGACATCCTGACTCACGTTTCCACCTAAGGTGCCCGCGTTGCGAATTTGTGGGCTGGCTACACGGTTAGCAGCTGAAGACAGTAAGCCGTAAAGCTCTTTGATCAGTGCATTGTTTGCCAAGTCGGTAAGCGTTGTTAATGCACCTATCTCGATGCCATCGGCTGTCTCGCGAACACCGCGAAGCGACTCAATGCCATTAAGGTCGATCATTGCTTCCGCTGTTTTAGCGCGGTCTTTCAACCAGCCATAGGTATCCTGACCGCCGCCCAGCAACCAGGCGCTGTCACCGAGGCGATCTGCCAGGGCTAGTGCGTCTTCAATTTGCAACGGCTGGAACAGATCCATATCCGGCATAACATCATGTGATGGCATAGCAATAACCTCAGAATGTATTCAGTTTTAGCGATCGGGGACCGTAGGAATTATCAGCGACATGATTCACGATCATGTCAGCTGTTACCGGTATCCGGTTAAACAGGTGGCCGTCTAGGGCATCGGCGATAGCGCTGGTCATAGCGGCCACGGCACAACCCTGTGATGGTTCGCCGATACCACGCCCGCCCATTGGATTAAAGGGGTCGGGGATATCTGCTGCAGCACTGGCCATGTTCGCCGGCACATCCAACATAGAAGGCAGCTTACTTTGGTACAGGCCGACATTCGCAGGCAGCCCGTTCTGCGGATCATAAACATGACGCTCATAGGCAGCCATGCCTATACCCCAGACTCCACCGCCATTCATTTGCTGCGAGAAACCCTGCGGATGCATGATGGTGCCGCAATCGGCGACAGCCAAATAGTCCGTCACTTCGATCTTGCCAGTATCGGCATCGATCTCTATTTCCATAAAGCCGATAATCTCTCCAGGCGGCGTGCCTTTGCGTTCTAGATTATCTTTGGCAGCACCGATCAGCCCGCTTCCTGCTAATGCGGTAACCGCTCTCTGAGTAATCGGATTCAGATCCTCGGGGTATTCTTGCCCACTGTAATGGCCGCCCAGTTCGATTGCTCGCTGCGCCGCCTCACCGTAGCTCATGCCCTTACTGGAATCATCGGTTCTGAATACTCGTTCATCACCGATGCTGTATTCCTCTACTGTGCCGCCGAAGTCGGCCGCCGCGATCTCTTTCAGTTTGTTAAGCGCATCCATCGCCGCTACATAATTCGAACGGCTATGGGTGAAGATGGTATTACTACCACCCTGCACGGAACTGTGTGGCAAATGCTTGTCAGTGCGCGCATGCACAATTTCGCAACTGTCCCAGCTGCACTGCAATACTTCAGCGACTGTTCTCGAGGTCGCCGCATAGGAATACGTGCCCAAATTGCCGACGCCACTGTGAATATCAATTTTGCCCGATGGGTGAATTCTAACCAGGCCATCGTAGCCATAGCCACCAGCACCGTGATACCCCTGGCCTACACCAACACCGACTAGCTTGTTGCCTCGGCGGCGCGGCTGACTAGCCTTGGCCTGCCAGTCAAACATCTCGATGCCCTTGTCGATGGCCTGGGTCATGAAGGCACTGGTGACAGGTGATTGATCGGCATAAATACCGGAATCGCTATTGGCTGCGTTAAGGCGCCTGAAAGCTACCCTGTCCATGCCGAGCTGATTCGCTGCCTTGTCCATGATTGGCGCCAACACCGCCGCCATTTCATTTTGGCCGGGACCGCGCTGTGCCCCTCTTGGTGTGGTATTGGTAAATATTGGTATGTTTCGCAGGCGCATCGCACTGGGTTGAAACAACACAGATATATGCCCTGCTGATGACGATGCGCTGTTCTGCCCGGTAGGGCCGCCATCACTTATGATAATAAGATCAACAGCGGCAACTTTACCCTCCGCCGTTAAGCCGGTTTTAATCCAGCCTTGCATGCCTGGGCGACCAATGCCGATGTAGAACTCTTCTTCTCGTGTAATGCGTAGTTGGACTGGCCGATTAAGCAACCGAGACAAATTTCCCGAGATTCCCATTGTGGGATAACTGGTACCTTTGGATCCGAAACCACCACCAGTGTTTTCGTTGATAATCACGAGATCATCAGGAAGGATTCCCAGCATCGCCGCCAATCCGTTGTTCACAGCACTTTGACTTTGCGTGGAAGCGTGGAAGTAGCACTTACCGTTTTCCCAATACACCATACTGGTGCGCGGCTCCATACATTGATGGGGCGTGCCGGCAGTAACAAACGATTCTTCAACTACAACAGCGCATTTAGCGAACTCGCCGTCTAGATCGCCGTATTCCCATCCTGCAGTAAAGGTGCCATCGGGCTCTTCGCCGCGACGCAGTTTTTCAATTTCCTCTGCGGGCCATTTTACTGGCTTGATGACTCCTACCAAGGCGGTGTTCTCATCGCCTTCGGGAGCCGTTAACACCATTGCGTTGCCTTCAGGGTAGGCATCCGGGCCGCCTTCAACTAGGCTATCTAGCGGATCTACCACGAAGTCTCTGCGTTCAAATTCAACCTTGATTTGGTCTAGAGCATTTTCGGCAATATGCTCAGAAGTAGCAGCGATCGCGAGAATCGGCTGGCCTACATAAGTCACATACTCACTCGCCAATATCGGATTAGCAGGCGGCATGGTGGGCGGCAGATCGTCTGCAGTCAGGATGCCAATTACGCCATCCATTCTCAGAGCGGCCGATGCATCGATGCTAGCTATGCGAGCGCTTGGCATTGGGCTGGTGAGCAGCCTGGCGAAAACCATGCCTTCTCGACGAAAGTCTTCAGCATATTTTGCGTCGCCGGTAACCTTGCCTTCGACATCGGGTGGAACAAAATCTTTTCCAATATGCATAAAAGTCATGAGATTAACTCCGCTGCGCGCATGACGCCGTTAAGGTAATGATCATAGGCTCCACAACGACACAAGTTGCCCGACAGGCCCTGTCTCGCTTCTTCTCTAGTGGGGTTTGGGTTGGCGATTAATAAAGCGGCTGCTGAGACCACCTGCCCCGGCGTGCAGAAACCACACTGTGGCGCGAGCTCTTCAACGAATGCCTGCTGAACCGGATGCAATGTGCCATCCGCTGAGCGCAGCCCCTCCACCGTAGTGATGTCTTTGCCTTTTACCTGGTGGGTCAATAGTGAGCATGAGTAGTTAGCAACATCATCCAACATTACAGTACAGGCACCGCACTCGCCTCGATTGCAGGCCAACTTGGTACCAGTCAAATTGAGGCGGTAGCGCAAAGTGTGCGCCAAGGTTTCTTGAGGTAGAACATCGACTCTGCGAGTGCGGCCATTGACCGACAGTGAAACGAGTCGCTCGACAGCGCCTGATGATCTGCTGCTGGCGGCATTTGCCATATAGACACCGGCACCGGTTGTGGCCGCGGTGGCGGAGAAAATTACACCCTTAATAAAGCGTCGACGGGTAACTTTAGGATTCACGGTTTTGACCTCCCTGACTGATAGTACTGAGAAGAATGAGTGCTCGAGACTTACATTGACCGAATTCTAAAACTGCAGGATTCGACGGCATCATTGCTGACACGAGCTTTTAGTTAAAGCTTCTGTTCTTTGAGTGCTTTGATCTTAGAATATCTAGACCAGATAATCCTCATGAGACTACGACTATCTATAGCAGAAATCAAACGCTTCCGTTGGTGCCACGGATATTTGGAGTAGTAGTTAGTGCCTAGACAACCCTGCCAAACTGGCTGCAAGACAGCTATTCCCTATGGGCTGTATTCAGGCATATTCACCGGCTAGCACAGCCTCTTTACCCCTTTCTCGACGCCAGCGTGAGCAAAGGAGGCCGGGGGCCTTATTTTTGGCCCAAACATCTACCTTTTATGCCTTGAATAGAATTGTACTGCCCTATCGATTGAGCCATTATCTATTACGCCAGTTCGATTCAATTCATGGAACAACTGATGAAGAGACGGTGTTCGCTGTTACTACTATTGTGGTTTTCACTACAGGCTTCCCAATCGGGGCTGGCTGCTGAAGACTATGATGTTCCACGCACGCAGTGGGGGTTACCCGATCTACAGGGGGTCTGGAATTTCTCATCCAATGTTCCGATGCAACGCCCTGAGGAATTCGGAGAGCAGCAATTTCTCACCGATGATGAAATCAGCGCAGCACAGGGCCAGCGCTTTAGCTTGGGAGCGGCAGATGCACCGACACGGTCGGCATCAGGCGTTGAAGCTTTTTACAATGACACCATCTGGATGGAGAAAATCCGCGGCGAAGGCAACGTGCGCACTTCGCTTATCATCTTCCCACTAAACGGTCGTATTCCTGAACTTGCTCAGGGCATAGAAAATCAACCCGGCGGAGAAATAGAGGCGGTTGGAGAACGTCCGGTGAGATTTGTAATCGGTGGCATTGGCCGAGATGGCCCGGAGGATCGAGGTCTTTCGGAGCGCTGCCTCGTGGGCTTTAACGCTGGCCCGCCGTTATCACCCAGCGTGTATAACAACAATTTGCAGATCGTACAGAACAGAGATCATGTAGTGATCCTCACCGAGATGGTGCATGACGCTCGCGTTGTTAGACTCAAAAAAAGTCCTGCTCTGGATGAGAGCCTAGGACTCTGGTCAGGTGACTCACGTGGTCATTGGGACGGCGATACACTGGTAGTAGTAACGCAAAATTTTAATGGCTTGACGCAAAGCTTCGATGGCTTCGGCACTTCTAAAAACAAAATACTCACAGAACGCTTTACGCGTGTCGGGCCGCGAACCATCAACTATGAATTCACTATCGATGATTCCTCTACCTTCATTGAAAAGTTAAGCGCAATAGTTCCCCTGACTAAGGTGGAGTCTCAGCTGTACGAGTATGCCTGCCATGAAGGAAACTACGGCATGGCGAATATGCTACGCGGCGCACGCCGAAGAGATGCTTCTGAGGTGTCGGATCGCGTGGCGGATTTATTTCGGGGACTGTAAGTTCTTTGGCTCAATAGCTCAAAACAGACCTTTACTAGAATTAGCCGGATACTCAGCTGCAAAACTGATTTCAGGGAAATTCGTATGATTGGTTCAAAAACCAGCAACAACGCTTCTGATATAACCGAGCATGCATTCGTGGTTCACTCTGTTTCATGCAAGCTTTCTCTCGCAGCTATTATTGCTCTAGGCGTGGCGTGCACGCCTGAACAACAAGCCACCGAGCCCGTTTCTACTTTTACCACCACCAACTACGCTCCTCAGAATCGATCGGATGTCGGAGGGTTGCATGGCGCGGTGGTGCAGCTGTATTGCTGGAGGTAAAGCCGTCTACCCTCGCCTATCAAATGAAAACGTTAGGGATAAAGAAACCTAATAAAGATTCTTGAATCGTGCTCGATTGCTATTGAATAGAAGGCGCGAAGTGAAACTTCGCTTTCCTCCCCACCTAGAGCAAAGTTCCCGATCTTAGAACCTGCGTTGATCCAATTCGACTGTCTCGGCGTTGTTAGTTGTTTGCGCCTATAATCTAGTAAACAATAATTTCATCAATTCACCATGGAGATACACCATGAACAAAAAATCCTATCCAGCCATTCTAATTCTTACGCTGTTCGCAGCGCTGTCATCCTGCGCGACGAGACCGTCCACTTCTCCGCTCGATGGAACCTGGGATTTCACCATGAGCGGCCCATTCGGAGCAGTCACAGCCACTGTCACTATGGCTACTGACGGCGAAGCTCTTACAGGATTCTTTGATTTGGGTGGCGGACGCAGCTGGCCGATCGAAGACGGCGTGGCCAATGGCAGCGATATCTCTTTTAGCATAGACCGTGACGGTTCGCCGCTGGTCTACAACATGTCAGCCACCATCGAAGGCGATAGTGCTGCCGGTACTGCTAGCGCGATGGGAACAGAGGCTCCTTGGACGATGACTCGCGGAAGCTAGTTTGGAAAACTTGGTCTGCCCCTACTATTAGACTGCCGGTGAACGAAGCCTCGTGTTATACAAGAACAAGCAGTCAACTTTCATGCTACTTGCACTCATTACGTTGTTCGTTATTTCAACCAGGATGATTCAGCATGTCTATCGATATCACTTTCACCTTACACAATGAAAATCTAAAGCGCTTCGAAGACGTCATTCTGAAAGCCAGGGAAACGTTAGAAACCGAGCACGGTGCGCAGCAAGTCGAATAGGCCACGATGAAAATGCCCAAGCAGGCTCCTGCCACGAACTTGCCCAGGTTCATTGAAGAACGATTCGCCAAACTCGAATTGCTTTTCAATATGGTGGGCGATACGGAATGGGAATTAAAGGACAAAGAGCGGAAGATTATCCTTAGTGCGCTCGCCTATTTTTGTGATCCTGAAGACCTTATTCCAGATCACCTGCCTGCGATAGGATTTCTTGATGATACGATCTATGTCGAAATCATAGCTCAGGAACTAAGCGCCGAAATCAGTTCCTATGAAGAGTTTTTCACTTACCGCGTTGCTGAAGAAAATCGTCGAAAAAATAGAGGCCTCGATACAACTGTAGGCCGAGAAGATTGGCTGCGGATAAACGCTCGATGCTACATTCTAGAATGCGATCTCGACGCTCCGGCAGCTCAAGCGGAGCTGGCTAGCGTACTCGAGTTTTCTAGCCGGCCCTTAGTCTAAATCGTAAACTTCAGAGATTTGGATATCTTGATCGCTTTTATTAGTTACGCGCACATACCGCCAAGGGCTATTGAAGTAAAGCACATCCCAGTCGGTAAGAATCTTATCTTCTGGCTCACACAACTCCCAACTTCGCGCATCGTTACTAACTCTCACCGCGAGGGACTGATCCGAATTGCTACTCACAACCCGCAGGTCGGACCTAAAGCCATGGTCTTCGATACGACGTATGCCAAAGTCGACGATGATGCCGCTATGCCCCAATAGCGGATTTTTTGGTAGATCGTGACGCGAAAGTTTTATCACGAGATAGATGTAGATCACCATCAGATTGCCGGTGCCGATCAAGCACCCAGCCCTTCCCCTACATCTGTCTGAACGATTTTGAATACGATTGAGAATGTAAGCAGCAGTGTAATGATCCAGAGGATAGGCTCTGAGCTCCAAGCGATGCGCGCTTGTGAATTTTTTAAAATAGGCCAGCAAGCAAGCATACAGCCCCCTGTGGCTAGGAGCGTGAACGTAAATAGATCGGCGGAACTGATCATGGCGACCACCTTTGTTATAGGTTTTTATCTGTGGAGACAGCGTTAATATATAGTATTTTGGACCTATTACCCTTCCCGCTTCTCAGGCTCAATGCAAACCCCACCGTTTCCATTTAGAATAAAACTACTCCAAATACCAACATTGTAGGGTCCACTCAATGACAGTCTTACTATCGATACTCGCTATACTCTATTTGGTACTAGCCGTTGGCCTTCCATTGATTGAGAAATACAGCACGCCGAAGTCCGATGAGGAGTTGGGCAAGATGACGCGATACATGCCAGCTTTGATGGCCGTTCTCATTATTGGCTCGGCTATACGCTATTTCATGGGCTAGGGTGCTGGGCTCAACCTCTCGATTTAGATGCTGTCTGACATCAGATTGGGAAGTGAACTCAGCCTAGGACTGGTGTAGCATTGGCAGCGCCCTAATAACTAACAACGACACTACTATGTTCTCAAAAATTACTGGTTCGACCAAAAAATTCTTAGTTCTTTCCACTACCGTACTGATCAGTAATTCATTGATTGCGGCCGATGGACCCTGGAGCCTATCTGATGCTCTCGGGCTAGATAACGGCTTCACGCTAAGTGGCGAGCATCAATCTCGGTTCGAGCACTACGATGGCAATGTGTTTGTCGGCGCTAGCCCCAATGACGGCGCTTTCTTTCTACGCACGACGCTAGACGCCCAGTACAAGCAAGATGGCTTTAGCGCTCAGGTGGAGATGATGGATGCCCGACAGGGTCAAGCCGATAGAGACACGCGGCTTACCACCTCACAAGTAAGCACTCTCGATTTACTACAGGCGAATGTCGCCTACAAGTTTGGCAGTGATAACTCTAGCGAGATCCGCGCGGGTCGTTTCACGCAGGATTGGGGAAGCCGCACTCTGATTGCTAGAAACCGTTACCGCAACACTATTAATACATTTGATGGCATCTCCTTCAATCACACGCAGGCAAATGGCAACGAATTTAAATTCTTATCGGCGCAACCGGTACGACGAACTCCTCGAGATCGATTGAGCTTGCTCGACAATGATCACCGTGGTGACAAGTCTAGCGAAGCGCTGCGGATTCATGGCGTGTTTGCCAACTTGCCGAACCTGCTACCCTCTGTTTTAAATATCGATTTAGATCTAGAGACTTATTACATCGCGCTGAAAGAAAAAGACACTAGGAAACTACAAACTAGCAATCGTGAACTTCATACTTTTGGCTTTCGCGCCCGCTCTGCCGCATCGGTCAACGAGTGGGACATAAATTGGGAGTCGATTTTTCAGACAGGTGAACGCAGGGCGTCTAGCAACCCGCTTGATTCAGTGGATCTCGACCATCAGGCCTTCTACCAACGAGTGGAGCTGGCGTATAGCTTCGATACACCATCAAGGCTACGAGCGATATTCGAATTTAACTATGCCAGCGGTGACGAAAGCCCTCTCGATAACGACAGTGGCCGATTCGATACAATCCTCGGCGTGTCTGCCTTCGAGTTTGGCCCGGTTTCTCTTTACGCGCCGATCAGTCGCAGCAACATCATTACGCCAGGAATTCGACTAACTGCGACACCTTGGACGAACGTAGCCTTGATGGCGGACTATCGGCATTTTTGGCTTGCCGAAGATAAGGACAGTTGGGGAAGAACGGGCCAGCGCGATGTAACCGGTAAAAGCGGCGACTATATGGGTCAGCATCTAGAGCTGAGAGTTAGATGGAGTGTCGTACCTGGTAATGTGCGTCTGGACAGTGGCTTGATCCTTCTTGACTCGAAAAACCTTATTGATGAGCAATCTACGTTCTTCTACATAGGAACGAATATCGACTTTTAAATTATCACCTGCGGGCGGGTCAAATTTCGAACCGCACAGTCATTTTCTAAATCATAAAAAAAGCCTAACCACTAAAGCGTGATTGGGCTTTTTAATATCTGATTTACTATCTAAAAATCTAAGAGGTCGCTAGGGCTGCCTTATCCGCGTTGTACTGCATCTCAGAAATTCTTCTAAGCTGCTGCAGAGAGCTCAGGTGCGCATAGATTAAGGGAATCAATCCCTGCTTACGCAAATCTAAGAAATCTTCATCAGACAATGCATTGAGCTTCTTCTCATCAATGGTATAAACGCCATCGATATTATAGCGTGGCGAATCTTGATGATGTTGAAGTTGCAGCTGTTGCGTCGTTAACAGATCCTTCTCTTTGATTATTTTACAGATGTTTTCGGTCTGCACAGTTTGCTCTGCGGCCTTCATCATGGATTCTATGCGCTGCGCTAAGTAGGCAGTCTGCTCGCCGTCTTCTTTAAACAACGGTTCGCCCTCTGTTTCGCTCAACATAGAACTTTCTTCATCGACCAATACGGCGAGTTGATCGCCTGTGGCGTCCACTCGAACCATGGAGAAAGGCGCATTACTGAACCTAACCGGAATGACTCGTGCCTGCCATTCCTCTGTTTGGCAATAGAGGTTGTGACCCTCTCTTAGGCCCATGATCGCGACAGGAACGAATTTTTCTCCGCTGCTATCTTTGACGAATACTAACGAAAATTCTGAACACAGAGTGAAGAAGTCCTGCGAGATTATAGGAATCAGGTGCAGATCTTTGAAACGCGTGTAGTCGCCGGATTCGGTTATTTTTAGCTTGGCGTGTCTATCTTTTTTCAGGGGTACTGGTAAAGCCATTCTCTACTACCTTTTAGTTCAATAGTCGCGGAACAGTCTACCTAGAAAGTACCTAATAAAACAGGTCAATTGCTTGAGTGACTTTGCTTTGACTATCACTGTTTTAGCAACCCTATAGGTGCAGCGTCACTGCTGGATTTGGGTTTCTGCGCCTACCAGATGCGCCTGGCCGTCCTCTCTGATTTTCGTAGCTATCATCTTATTAGCCTGCTTGATGCCCATAGATAGAACCCCAGCAGCACCAAGAGGCAGATCACTCCAACCGTCACATGTCTGGAAATCAGCTGCTCCCAACTCCATGCATGGTCGTTGATGAGCTTGAGCGCATCTGTGGGTTCGCCACCGGTGAGGCCATAAGGCACTTGTAAGCGATCGCTAACTGATCGCCACCAAGTCATGAACATATCCGCGAAGCCTGCGGCGCCAATACCGAGGAACCCCCACCTGAGCCCCCCTTGTAGAGTTGAGTCTCTTTGCCGAGGTAGAACGAGAGCATCAATAGCGTCGCTAACACCATGCCGCCCCCGTCACAGCCGAATAGGATGTACTGCTCGGAATCGCTCTCTGAAATCAGTAGAGTGCCGATGCCCTGCATCAAAAGCAGGAACGCCGCTATTGCCACCCAACCATTGTGCATGCGCCGGCATCGTAAAGGTGATTCTTTGGATACTGGTGCCGAAACCACTCAGCTGAACCCCGAAGGCGAAGGCCAGCATGGCAGGCAATGCGGCTAAGCAGATTATTTTCTCTAGGGCGGGATCTTCGATTGCCGTGGCGCTGTCGACGGCCTCCACCGTAAAACCGTTATCGAGCACGTTTGGGGCGGTAGCGGAAATTGTCTCACTGTCTGCCTTGCCGTGCTGCTTGATCGCTTCGGCCTTGGCATAGTCGGCGCCACACTTCGAACAGATTGGCCCCGCATCCTTGGGATGCTCTTATCAGGCGCAATTGTCTGTGGTTTCCATGTTGCCTTTCCATTTTTATTCTGGCTATTCGGTCTTCTCTCATCGCGCGAACAGCAGGGGAGGTCACCTAGAATTGACGAACTTGATTTTCGTTGTTGCCATTAATGCTGTCGGCTAATTCGTTCCGGGCTTTTGTTCCTGCACTAACACCCAAGGCGCCACGACCACTGCCCATAGCTCACGGTCCTCTGTCTTCCACTGCTGCGCCTGCTCGTCACTCACCTTCATGATCTGCTCTTGCTCCATCCACGCCTTCACCTGATCGTGATTATCGAAGGTGAATTCGTAGGCCACATCGATCAAATCCAGATCGGCAGACACGGCAATCACACACTCGATCAGTTGGTGCTCGTGTAAGGCGCCCCATTTTATCTTGGCAGTATCTTGGTTTAGTTTCTGCCTGACGACTGCCGGATCCCTATCGCTTGCTTCGCTCATATCGAGTCGTCTGTTAGATCTGCTATCTCTTCGTCATTGAACCCAAAGCGTTTGAGTACTTCTTCGGTATGCTCGCCTAATTTGGGCGCCGCCTTAGCGGGCAGTTTGTCAGCGCCACTTACTTTAAATGGGCTGTTAACGGTTCGCATCAATCCGTGCTCGGGATGATCCAGCGGAACGATAATATCGTTCGCCTCTTTTTGCTTATCGTTTGCAGCCTCTTCGTAGTTGGACACAACAGTGTGAGGCACATCCGCCTGCTCCAACTTAAGCAGCCAATGCGCAATCGGCTGCTTAAGTATTGTCTCGGAAACTTCTTTAATAAGCGTTGGCATGTTGGCAATCCGGGCCTCGTTGTCACAAAAACGAGTGTCCTCGGGCAAATCATTTCTATCGATAGCATTGCAGAAGGGACGCCAATCTTTCGCGGCATTCACCATGCTCATTTTAAGCAGTCGATCGTCGCTAGTTGGATAATGCAGAGAGGTAAAATTATAAGCATTCTCGCGAGGGCGCTTTTCTCTAAACTGCGCACCTGCGAGTTGCGCCTGCAGCATGACCGCATTTGACCAGGCACCGTTAGCCAAGAGAGATGTCGATACCTTGCAACCCTCTCCCGTTTTCTCGCGCCGATAAAGGCCTGTCATTATGGAGCCGAACAGCGCCATACCGCTTGGATGATCGCCGGAGCCGTAAGGAAATTGCGCAAGCCAACCCTCATAAGGAAAAATTTGGTGTTCAATACCTGATCGCGACCAGTAGGAGACGGTGTCGTAACCGGGCTTGTGTGCCTCCTCGCCTTCTTCTCCGAAGCCAGTAGCTAGAGCGTAGATAATACGGGAATTTATAGCGCGAATGGATTCGTAGTCGAGCTTGAGCTTGTCCAGCGCCTTCAATCGGTAGTTGGTTATCAACACATCTGCTTCGCTGACTATCTTGCAGAGTGCTGCGTAGGCTGCTGGAGACTTGAGATCTAGCACCACGCTCTTCTTGTTGCGATTATCCACCTCAAAACCATAGGCCATATCAGAAATAGGCAGGCCGTTTATCTTCCTATGCCAGTTTCGATTGAGGTCGCCCGTCTTTGGAGGTTCAACCTTAATAACTTCAGCGCCGTAATCTGCCAATATGACGGCAGCAGATGGCGCAAGAATCATGGATGCTAATTCAACAACACGGAGATTGCTGAACAGAGGATTTGTGTCAGTTGTCATAGAGAGTTCTTTTGATCAGTTAGGGAAGCTTGCGCGAAGTCTAGGCAAGCTCCTCTACTGAGCATCAAGACAAAAGCAGCACTGCATCAAATTGCAATCACTGCGGGGTTTCATTCAGGCGCTAGTCTGCAACCAAGCCTGCAATCTCAGAGGGAGTCGCGCGCAGTGCTAACGCTACCCTATCGAAGAAGTCTAGCTCGAAACTACGGATAATCTCGTCACTGCGAATCACTTTCTGCAAGGAGGCCAAGATGAGCATGCGCTCGCGTTCATCCAGCTTGCGCGATGCAGTGGAGAGATAGCTCTCTAAAGACTGTGTCTCGAAAACCTCTGAGGAAGATGCCGTGCGTATTTCGGCGACAGAGATATCTTGCCCAAGCTCTTCTTTGAGAACTTTCTGAACTGTCTCAAGCTCAACCGTTTCAACGTTAGAGTCAGCGCGCGTTACTCGTGCTAACACCATCAGCATGACTTCCTTAAACAGTTCCTGCCTATGCTTCGCTCTGTGCTTGTTGTCACTGATCAATTTTGTGATCTTTGAAAAATCTACCAGGCTCATAGTATTTCCTAAGTTGTGTCCTGCTGGATTCCAGCAGCGGTTAGTGAATCCAATTGTTAGGATAGCAGAATTGTTCCATTGTCAGAACATAGTTGGGTGAATTAGCAATGTGTTTCAATAAATTACAAATTTGAGACCCGGACTTTGGCTTTCTCAGCCCATCGAAGCTAGAGCCCTCTTGTCCCCTGCCAAAAAAATTGCCAAACTACTCATTCTCGTACTGAAATATGTCTCTCTACGCTATCCAAACTATGGTGGCCAAGCGGCGAAACTTCAATGCGGCTCGAAGACAATATTACGGAAACACGAAGGCACTATGCCACTGCAGCATTCGATTCATTCTTGGCTAAAGACTCTATTGAGCACTGGACTGCTCGTGCTCGTAATTCTATCCAATGGCGCGATCTTCAATGGCGGCGTTCAGGCCAAAAATAAGGATCACACCACCATAAGACTGCTCAAAGAAGTCGTGCCGGGCGCGGATAGCTTCTCGGAGAAGGAAGGTGAGGTTCCCGTCTACAAGGCCTATAAGACTGACTCAGACACTGGCGAGCAGACCCTGATCGGCTATGCCTTCGTCTCCGCGGACACCCATCCCGAGCCTAGCGGTTACACCAGCCAGATCGACAGCCTCATCGGTATGGATCTTGAGGGCAACATCGTTGGCTTAAAGGTCATCTATTACAAAGAATCCCTGCGCCATACTTGGGGAGATTTCTTTGCCTGGGATGGCTATGAAGAACAGTTCGTTGGTAAACGCGCCGAACAGCGATTCCAGATTGGCAACGACATAGACGGCATCGTGAAGGCCACAATCTCAAGCAAGGCCATGGCCAGGGGTGTTAGGCACTCTGTCCGCGCTGTTACCCTAGAGTATCTGCGCTAGTTCTTGCTCGACTATTCTTAGCATAGCTATAAGAAAGCCCTGCAGGTGTGTTCTCTGCTTGATAGCGCTAGACTCTCTCGCGCAAGCTCTCTATTCTGGATTGAAATTCGCTCACCTGAAAAGGCTATCCTCATGCGCAACACCTTCAAGTCTATTAAATCACTCGCTAGCATCGGTAGTGTTTGTGCCGCCATGTTTGCACTTAGTCAGGCTCATGCTCAGCCGTTTGAGGCGCATCCCTCAACTCAGGAAGAGTCTATCAAGGTGACGCTGGAAACGCTGGCTGGTTGGGAGCAGGAGCTCTCCAACTGGGGACGCTGGGGACCTGATGACCAGCGCGGCACCCTTAACCTGATTACGGCTGCGAAGACTAAACAGGCCGCCTCTTTGGTGCTCTCAGGCGAAAGCGTGACCTTGCAGCACTTCGTAACCACCGAACCGCCCGCAATAGACAGTGCCGCCTTCGGCCCTACCGATCATTGGATGAGCCGAATAGACCCAGTCACCGGCGAGCCTTCCTTCGCCCTGGATGAGATTCAGTTCTCTCTGCACGACGGCATGCTGTCTCACCTGGATGCACTGTGTCATTACCGCACCGAGATCGATGGCGAATACATTATCTTCAACGGCTACCCGCAGAACCTCACCGCCACTGGTTGTGAGGACCTAGCTATCGATCGCATGGGCACCTCTTATGTGACTCGCGGTATTCTGGTGGACATGCCTTTGATGCGCGGCGTCGAATGGCTGGACCCAAGCACTCCCATCTATGTAGAAGACTTGCTCGCTTGGGAAGAATTTGCCGGTGTAACTATTAGCAGTGGCGACGCCTTATTCGTTCGCACTGGACGCTGGGCCATGCGCGATGCAGAAGGTCCTTGGCAGTACGGTCAGGCCGGCGCAGGTTTGCATGCCTCGGTACTGCCCTTTCTGCGTGAGCGAGATGTAGCAATATTGATAGGTGATGCGGTGAATGATGTGCAGCCTTCCGGCGTGTCGGGAATCAATAGGCCGATACACCAACTGACTCAGGTGAACCTAGGCCTGCCGATCGTCGACAACGGTTACATGAAGGACGTAGCAGAGACTGCAGCACGACTGCAGCGCTGGGAATTTATGACGTCTATTCAGATCAACCCGATTAAAGGCGGTACAGCGAGTCCCTTTAACGCTCTGGCGACATTTTAGGCTGCCAGCGAGTTAGGACACTCAGCGTGGATAAGCATCGCTCGCAGTGAAGGCTCGATAACCCTCGGCCATAGCTTGCGCGCAGTCGCCCGGCGCAGCTCCTCCAGCGAAGAAACCTTCGCAGGGCTGTGCTATTAATTCCGGCATGTTGCTACGCACCCAATCCCGTGCCTGGTAATAGATTGGTAAATCGTTAGAGCTAGTTTCCACCGAAGACACTCTCCCATCCTCGAAGGCAATCTCGAAAGTATCCGTAACAAAGAAGTCGACAGCGAGCGCGAGCATCGGATCATCCTTTACCGTTATGGGACAGCTAACTATGTTCGATGATTTGACCACACACTGTCTGCGTTCCACGATCTCGTAATTTCCACCTTCAGCCCAACCTTGGTAATACAAGAGTGACTCTTGTGAATCTTCTGCGTGCTCGAGCGCCTGTTTGAGACGCACCCTGTCGAATGAATAAAAGTCATCGATAAGGGATTCCGCAAGAGGCAACAGGGTTTCGGTGTCAGCAGGAGAAATCAATTTATCCGTAAAGCCACAGCCTTGAAACCCAGCAACTAGAACAACCATTTTTACTAGATTTCTCATAATTCAGAGCTCTCGTAACGCTTTGTCAGACTTGAAAGGAATAAGGAGTTGAGTAACTATCGAGAGTTTTTCACCGCTGCCATTGCCTACCTGCTCAATATGACTCTTCCCAGAGAATGTTCCGAATAGACGGTCCCATATAATAACTGTACAGCCGAAATTAGTATTGCTCTCTTTGTAGATACAGGAATGGTGCAGCTGATGCCATTCAGGTGTGTTGAACAGCCAACCCCATGCGCCCGAGACCAAAGGCAAATTGCTATGGCATAGGTGTGCCGTGTTGAGGCGAAACACGACGACCACTGCTACCACTTCAGCGCTAGCTCCTAGAAATGCCAAGGCGACTGCAGCACCTAAATTCAGCCCGAGGAATTCCAGTGGGTGAGTACGCTCAGCTCTGGCCACACTCATCTTGGTTATATGGTGATGAGTTGCATGGATTCGCCAGAGAAACATGAAACGATGCTGGAGGCGATGCGCCCAATAGCCAATTAATTCGGCGGCAAATACACCGATAAGTGCTGCTATTAGCAGGCCGCCGGGAGTCGCCGCTTCTAGCCGAAATGGAAACCCTGATGCTTCCCGCACAGATTCAAACAGATTCGAGATGGGCGTGTCATAGGCTTGATCGTAGATTGGAGCCCAGATCAGAAAGGTACCGACTAACCAAAATAGATCCTCGGCGAGGTCCTTCCAGTTCAGCAACCAATCCTTCCTCTTTGGGAGTAGCCGTTCTGCAAGCAGTAACAGAGGAATTGGAGCAAACAAGAACAACGGTACGAGCAGCGACAGATCGGCCCATCCGTTGATAGCGGCGCTCGCCGTAAGTAAGGAAAGGCCGAGGACAATAATCGGCTGTGGTAGTGACCAAAGTGAAAAGAGGTTTGAGTTTTTTTGCATGGGCACTCGTTAATTCAAGTTAGGCGTTAGTCAAAAAATATCTGCGTGAAGCCATAAGAAGCTAGGGCTTTGAAACGATAGCTATGGAATCAAGAGCTTCCACACTGGACGGCAATTCTTCGTCGCCCTCTGGAAATGCATTCTTATGCAGTATATAAGCGACCACATTCAAGTAGTCTTTTGCTGGTAGTTGGCCTGGGCGATCGGTGGGCATTTCGGCTTGAATCTTCTCGTAAAAAACGCCAAGTGTCCTTCCTTCCCATAAAAACATGAAACCCATTCCTACTAAGCCGGGTGAGTTGCTGTTGCCGCCTAGGTCCTGTCCGTGACAGGCGATACAGGTTGCAGTGTATACGGCTTCTCCACGAGCCGCTTGCTCGGCTGTATATACTCCTTCCCATATCGCTGTATTTTCCTGCCCACTACTAACATTCGTCGCCAGTGCGATCGCCGCGAAACAGAAGATAACTCTTAGGACAGACAAATTAGATGTCTTCATTCCGGTAGCGCAAAAACATTTATCGAGCTGCCATTACGCGGCCGACTTAGTTCCGGCGCGAGTTCTCTGGGCAGGCTGCCCGACCAACTTGCACCGCCGGTGCCGACCGGCATAGCGATATACTGTTTGCCATCGACACTGTAGCTGATAGGAAATCCCTGATTCGATGTAGCGAGGCGAACCTGCCACAACAGCTCTCCATTCTCAGCATCCAATGCCGACATAGTGCGGTTCCAGTCACCAATAAAAACGAGGCCACCTGCGGTAGTCAGCGCTGCCGTATTAAACGGAGCTCGCGTCCTGTAACGCCACTTAACTTCGCCGCTGGGTATATTCAGCGCAAGCACCTCACCCAAGTTGCCATCTGATTCAGGGTGATGGTAATTGATACGCCGCACTGGACCTGTGCCGCCGCCCCCTAGCTGTCGTTCTGTGGGGCCAAAAGTAGCGAGCTCGCAATTCAGCGTGATCGGAATATACATGGCGCTGGTGTCCGGTGAATAGGCCATCGCGCGCCAGCTTTTGAAGCCTGAAGTGCTCGGGCACATATTTAACTCCTCGCCGATGCGCGGAATCATACCGTCGCGATAGCTGATTCTTCCGGTGATTGGATCAAGATTGACGATGGTCTGGTAACCGATATCAGTACCCTTGATGAACTCGCCTGTCTCCCGGTCCAGTTGCCACAGGATGCCGAGTTTGCCCATCTTGAACAGAGACTTCCTGCCATCGACATCGATAAGAATGTTCTCGAACACCTCATCCATGTCATGCGTCTCACCAGGTAGGTGTTGAAAGTACCAGGCCATCTGACCGTTATCTGGATTCAATGCCAGTGTGGAGTTGGTGTAGAGCGCGTCGCCGTCGCTACCGCGCACGGCTCTTGCCCAGGGTTTGGCCTGTGACGTGCCCCAATAGATCAGATTTGCTTCAGGGTCATAGGAACCTGCGACCCAGGCATCGCTGCCCGCTCGAAATCTAAGAGGTAGATCGCCCCAAGTATCGCCGCCCGGATCTTCGGGCCGGGCGACAGTAGACGTGCGCCACTTCTGCTCACCCGTGGCTGGATCATGGCCGGTGATGAAACAGACGTCTTCCTTATAGCGATCACAGCCGGTAATGCCGGTCACCAAAGTACCATTGGCGACGATTGGGCCCGCGGTATAGAAACTGTCTCTTATACACATCTGACGCTGCCGACG